>NZ_JBEZDS010000001.1:278343-471297 GCF_040648435.1 Dactylosporangium sp. NPDC049140
GCAAGCTCCGGCACCGACGCGACAACACTGATCCCCCGGAGAGCGGCCCCTCCGCTCCGCTCCGGACCACACGCCGCCGCCTCCGCAAGCTCCGGCACCGACGCGACAACACTGATCCCCCGGAGAGCGGCCCCTCCGCTCCGCTCCGGACCACACGCCGCCGCCTCCGCAAGCTCCGGCGCCGACGCGACAACACTGATCCCCCGGAGAGCGGCCCCTCCGCTCCGCTCCGGACCGCTCACAACAGATCCGCGTCGGCCGGGCGCATGGAGACCTCGACGTCGAGCCGCTGCGCCGCGGTGCGCAGGGCGGTGTCGAGCCGCTCGGGGTTGGTGGCGTCGACCTCGGCCACGATGACGTACAGGCTGCCGGAGAGCCGCGTGGTCAGGTCGGTGATGTTGCCCCCGGACTCGGCGACGGCGCGGGCCAGCGTCGCGACGATGCCGAGGCGGTCGGCCCCGTGCAGGGTGATCACGTGGGGGCTGCCGGCGGGCTCGTGGACGGGCTCCTCCTCGACGCTGCGCACGGTCACCAGCAGCGTCCGCTCGGCGGTGAGCGGCTCCAGCGCCGCCTCGATCGCCGCGCCGGTCGTCGGGCCCGCGCACACCAGCGTCATCGCGAAGTGGCCGCGCAGGCGGGTCATGGTCGAGTCGGTGAGGTTGAGGCCGAGGCGGGCCAGAATTTCGGCGACATCGGCGATGATGCCGGGCCGGTCGTGGCCGATCACCGTGACGGCGTACTCGTTCACGGCTATATCCTTGCGTATCGCCAGCCACCGGAGTGCACCGACCGCCATCGCGACCACCCTCACGCGGTGGTACAACGCGAACGCCCGCGACCTCGCCTGGCGCCGCCCCGGCGCGTCCCCGTGGGGCGTGCTCGTCTCCGAGGTCATGCTCCAGCAGACGCAGGTGTCGCGGGTGGAGCCGGCCTGGGAGCGCTGGATGGAGCGCTGGCCCACGCCGGCGCACCTGGCCGCCGACCCGCCCGGCGAGGCCATCCGCGCCTGGGACCGCCTCGGTTACCCGCGCCGCGCGCTGCGGCTGCACGCGTGCGCGACCGCGATCGTGGAGCGGCACGGCGGCGTGGTCCCCGACGACGTGGAGGCGCTCCTCGCGCTGCCCGGCATCGGCGTCTACACGGCCCGGGCGGTGGCCGCGTTCGCGTTCCGGCAGCGCCACCCGGTGGTCGACACCAACGTGCGCCGCGTCGTGGCCCGCGCCGTCGCCGGGACCGCCGACGGCGGCGTGAACACCACGCCGGCCGACCTGCGCGCGGTCGAGGCGCTGCTGCCGGAGGGGCACGAGGCGGCGGCCCGTGCGTCGATCGCGTTCATGGAGCTGGGCGCGCTGATCTGCACGTCGCGTGCCCCGCGCTGCGCCGAGTGCCCCCTGACCGCCATGTGCGCGTGGCGACTGGCCGGTTCCCCGCCGACCGACAGCAAAAAGCCTTCGCAGCGGTACCACGGAACCGATCGCTATGTCCGCGGACTGCTCATGGCCGTGCTGCGGGCCAGCGACGACCCGGTGCCCGCCGAGCGCCTCGACGCCGTGTGGCCCGACGCGGACCAGCGCCGCCGCGCGCTGGAGGGTCTGCTGCTCGACGGGCTGGTGAATCGTCGGGAAGAGACGTACACCCTGCCGGGTTAGGTTGCAGGCTGTCCGGGTGGCGTTATTCACCGGAGCGGACATCCCGCTCGGGTACTTCTTTGAGGGATTTCCATCGCTACTCTCAGGTCTGTGCTTGAACTCGGCAGAATGAGCCGCATCGGGGCGTTGCTCGGTATGATCACCGCGCTGACGCTCGCGGTCGCCGCCTGCGACGACGAGGCCGCCCCCGGCCACTCCCAGGTCAACGGCGCCCCGGCGTCCGCCGCGGCCTCACCCGCGCCCGGCGTCTCGACGTCGCCCGGCGACGACGACGGCGACGAGGACGACCCGCAGTCCTCGGCCACGGCCACCGCGACGGGCAAACCGAACGCCTCGAAGACCACGCAGGCGCCGGCCGGCAGCACCTACGCGGACCGCCTGCCCAAGTTCGGCACGCCCCCGGCCCCGGCGCGCATCGGCCTGCCCGAGGGCGCGGGCGCGCCCTACTTCTCCCGCATCCCGACCGACCAGCCGGTGGCGTTCCTGACCATCGACGACGGCTGGGTGAAGCGCCCGGAGGCCCTGGAGCTGCTGCGCGAGTCCGGCGCCAAGGTCACCCTGTTCCTGACGATCAACGCGATCAAGGACAACCCGGGGTACTTCAAGCAGCTCCGCGACGCCGGCGCCGACATCGAGGCGCACACGCTGACCCACCCGAACCTCAAGGGCAAGTCGTACGACTTCCAGAAGCGCGAGATCTGCGGCTCGGCCGACCAGCTCGCCGGGCTGTACGGCCAGCGCCCGAAGCTGTTCCGCCCGCCGTTCGGCGACAAGGACGCGACGACGCTGAAGGTGGCGCACGACTGCGGCCTGCAGGCCGGGTTCTTCTGGAAGGAGACGGTCGACAAGGGGATCGTCCGCTACCAGGAGGGCCACAGCGTGCAGAAGGGCGACATCATCCTGATGCACTTCCGGGACCGCTTCGTGGACGACTTCATCGCCGCGCTGCAGGCCATCTCGGCCGCGGGCCTGACCCCGGCCCTGCTGACCGACTACCTGCCGGCGACCTGACCGTCAGGCGCCGCCCGAAGCACCTCCGACCGGCCGGCACCTGACCTACACAAAGGCACCTGACCTACACAAAGGCACCTGACCTACACGGCACCGGTCATACGGCCAGCTCGGCGGCGGCCATCCGTTCGACCTCGGCGGCGCTCAGTGGCAGCTCGGCCCGGAGCGCCGCCTTCCACCCCGCCGGCACCGCGAACCATCCGGGCCGCCGCAACAGCCCCTGCGCGAACGGCGCCACCGGAACGAGGTCCCCGGCGACGCCGAGCGGCCCCGGCAGGTACGCCAGCCGCCGCACCAGCTCCCGATCGGCCTCGGCCAGCCCCGCGAGTACCGCGGGAATGAGGAACTCGGCGAGCCCGGCCTCGGCCCGGGCCAGCGCGAGCAGCCGCCTCCGCCGCAGCGGGGCCGGGTGCTGCGCGAGCCAGGCCCCCGCCAGCCCCACCAGCGCCGGCCACCCGTTGGTGAGCAGATGCAGGTCGGGCGCGAGCACGTCCGCGGCCTCGGCGTCGCCGAACGCGGCGGCCAGCACCTGGTACGTCTCGTCCTCGGCGAAACCCAGCTCGCACGACGACAGCCGCACCGCGCCGGGCAGCCCGAGCTCCTCCTGCGCGGCCACGACGACGCCCGGCCGCCCGGCGAGCGTCCGGAGGGCCGGCACATGGCGATCGGTGACCCCGTCGATCGCGAGGACCCCGTCGGCGGGTACGGCCTCGAGCTCCTCGTGAGCGAGGTCGACGAGCGCTCCCCCGCGGGCCGCGACCCACGCGTCCAGCAGCGTGCTCTTCCCGGCCCCGGTGCCCGCGACCAGCACCACCATCCCGTCGGCGGCGTCCAGCCGGGCCATCAGCCCGGGCCGGGCGATGGGCCGCCCCGCACGCCGGACGAACCGTCCGGACTCAAACGGGAACAGCCCCTTACTCACGCCGCGCAACATACCCGCCCGGCCCGGCGGAACTGCCTTCCGAGTCCTTTGTACGACTCATGAACCCGACAAACCGCCAGAAGCGACAACCCGACAGCCACGCTTCAGAAAGGCGACAGGCACAAAAAGGACCGCGCGGCGAAGAATCGCCGCGCGGCCCCCTTGGTGCCTTGGTGCTTCGTCAGGCCGAGGCCTCGTCCGAGCTGCCGCCACCGGCGAGCTCGGCCGGGACGGCGTCGGGCACGTCCGCCGGCTGCTCGGCCCCGCTGAAGACCAGCTTGGACTTCTCGAACTGGGCCGGGTCGCCCTCGCAGTCGATGACGACGATCTGGCCGGGGCGCAGCTCGTTGAAGAGGATGCGCTCGGACAGGGCGTCCTCGATCTCGCGCTGGATCGTGCGGCGCAGCGGCCGCGCGCCCAGCACCGGGTCGTAGCCCTTGTTCGCCAGGAACTTCTTGGCGTTGTCGGTCAGCTCCAGACCCATGTCCTTGTTGCGCAGCTGGGTCTCGATCCGGGCGATCATCAGGTCGACGATGCCGAGGATCTGGTCCTGCATGAGCTGGTGGAAGACGATCGTGTCGTCGATGCGGTTGAGGAACTCCGGGCGGAAGTGCTGCTTCAGCTCGTCGTTGACCTTCTGCTTCATCCGCTCGTAGTTCGACTCGTTGTCCTCCGACGCCTGGAAGCCCAGGGACACGGCCTTGGCCACGTCACGGGTGCCCAGGTTGGTGGTCAGGATGATCACCGTGTTCTTGAAGTCCACGATGCGGCCCTGACCGTCGGTGAGCCGGCCGTCCTCCAGGATCTGCAGGAGGGTGTTGAACACGTCCGGGTGGGCCTTCTCGATCTCGTCGAAGAGGACCACCGAGAACGGACGCCGGCGGACCTTCTCGGTCAGCTGGCCGCCCTCGTCGTAGCCCACGTATCCGGGGGGCGCACCGACGAGGCGGGACACCGTGTACCGGTCGTGGAACTCGGACATGTCGAGCTGGATGAGCGCGTCCTCGGAGCCGAAGAGGAACTCGGCGAGCGCCTTGGAGAGCTCGGTCTTACCCACGCCGGACGGGCCGGCGAAGATGAACGAGCCCGAGGGGCGCTTCGGGTCCTTCAGGCCGGCCCGGGTACGCCGGATCGCCTTCGAGACCGCGCGGACCGCGTCCTCCTGGCCGACGAGGCGCTTGTGCAGCTCGTCCTCCATGCGGAGCAGCCGGGCCGTCTCCTCCTCGGTCAGCTTGTAGACCGGGATGCCGGTCCAGTTCGCCAGGACCTCGGCGATCTGCTCGTCGTCGACCTCGGACACGACGTCGAGGTCGCCGGCCTTCCACTCCTTCTCCCGCTGCGCCTTCTGGCCCAGCAGCTGCTTCTCCTTGTCGCGCAGCTGCGCGGCGCGCTCGAAGTCCTGCGCGTCGATCGCGGACTCCTTGTCGCGGCGGACCTGGGCGATCCGCTCGTCGAAGTCGCGCAGGTCTGGCGGAGCGGTCATCCGGCGGATGCGCATCCGGGCCCCGGCCTCGTCGATCAGGTCGATCGCCTTGTCCGGCAGGAAGCGGTCGGAGATGTAGCGGTCGGCGAGGGTCGCCGCGGCCACCAGGGCGGCGTCGGTGATCGTCACCCGGTGGTGCGCCTCGTAGCGGTCCCGCAGGCCCTTGAGGATCTCGATGGTGTGCGCCAGCGACGGCTCGCCCACCTGGATCGGCTGGAAGCGCCGCTCGAGGGCGGCGTCCTTCTCGAGGTGCTTGCGGTACTCGTCCAGCGTGGTCGCGCCGATGGTCTGCAGCTCGCCACGGGCCAGCATCGGCTTGAGGATGCTCGCCGCGTCGATCGCGCCCTCGGCCGCACCCGCGCCGACGAGGGTGTGGATCTCGTCGATGAACAGGATGATGTCGCCGCGCGTGCGGATCTCCTTGAGCACCTTCTTGAGGCGCTCCTCGAAGTCACCGCGGTAGCGGGAGCCGGCGACCAGCGCGCCCAGGTCGAGCGTGTAGAGCTGCTTGTCCTTGAGGGTCTCGGGCACCTCGCCCTTGACGATCCGCTGGGACAGCCCCTCGACCACGGCGGTCTTGCCGACGCCGGGCTCGCCGATGAGAACGGGGTTGTTCTTGGTGCGGCGGGACAGCACCTGCATGACCCGCTCGATTTCCTTCTCCCGGCCGATGACGGGGTCGAGCTTGCCCTCGCGCGCGGCCTGGGTGAGGTTGCGACCGAACTGGTCGAGCACCAGGCTCGTGGACGGGGCCGCCTCGCCCGGGGCGCCGGTGCCGGCCGCGGCCGGCTCCTTGCCCTGGTAGCCGGAGAGCAGCTGGATGACCTGCTGGCGGACCCGGTTGAGGTCGGCGCCCAGCTTCACCAGCACCTGGGCCGCGACGCCCTCACCCTCTCGGATCAGGCCGAGGAGGATGTGCTCAGTGCCGATGTAGTTGTGCCCGAGCTGTAGCGCCTCCCGCAACGACAGCTCCAGCACCTTCTTGGCGCGTGGCGTGAACGGGATGTGCCCGCTCGGCGCCTGCTGGCCCTGGCCGATGATCTCCTCGACCTGCTGGCGGACACCCTCCAGCGAGATGCCGAGGCTCTCGAGCGCCTTGGCCGCCACGCCCTCACCCTCGTGGATGAGGCCGAGCAGGATGTGCTCGGTGCCGATGTAGTTGTGGTTGAGCATCCGGGCCTCTTCCTGCGCCAGGACGACAACCCTTCGTGCTCGGTCGGTGAACCGCTCGAACATCCCTGCTCCTCACGTGCCGTGTCCGTCGCCGCCGCTCCTGCGCGGAACCCCTGTCGTGTCGGGGTCGCCACGCCAAAGCTCTGTCGGACGCCAACGTGACCGTGCCATCACTCTATCGCCGCGGGCCGACACATTGCGGGGTGTGCGGCGTTGCCGCACCCCGCAATCGGTCGCCGGAACCCCCGGTCCGTCCCTGCCTACCCTCCGGGAACCACGTGTACCCGGCGCTTTCGCCCAACGTTGACACCCGGGCGCCTGTTCCTGCACCCCGGCTCGTACGCCAAGAGCGAAATCGGGTCCTTGAACACACAACACCCACCGTAACTGAACCGCTACGGTGGGTGTCTGGAGTGCCTGGAATCGTACAGGGCGCAACAAAGCGCGCTATCGGCCCGCTTCAGCGTTAAAACGGTCGACGATTTCCTGCTTGATACGGCCCCGGTCGGACACCTTGATGCCCTTGTTCTGGGCCCATTCCCGAATCGCCTTGTTCTGCTCGCGATCCGCTGCGGCACCGCCCCGGCCGCGGGCGCTGGCGGCACGCCCCCCGACCACCACGCCACCCCGGCCGACCTTGGTCGCGGCCGACAGGAAGGGGCCGAACGCATCGCGCAGCTTCGTTGCGTTCTTCTTGGACAGGTCGATCTCGTACTGCACGCCGTCGAGCGCGAACTTCACCGTCTCATCGGCTTCTCCGCCGTCGAGGTCGTCGACCAGCACGTGGATGGTCCGCTTGGCCACTGTCGTATTCCCTTCGAGGAAGCCCGCCCCGCGTTGTGCGAATGCAAAGATAACGTAGTAAGGCCGCCTTGCGTCAACGGTACGCCGAAACTCATCGCCCGCGCCAAGGCCAAAGGGATCGTTTCACTGACGCAAAGGGCGGCGGATTCGCCCGGGGCGATGTCCGAGGTCGGACCGGAGATGAGCGGGCCCGCGACGGGTTCAGGAATAGCTCATGAGCAATGTGCAACGTACAGATCCGTGTTGAGCGCATTGCTATGTGTGACGAGCCCTAGAATGACCGACGGCGTACGGTTGGCGGCGTGGACTTGAGCAAACACGCGTCATCGTTCGGGGCGGCCGCCGACCTCTACGACCGAATCCGGCCGCGCTATCCCCTCGAGGCCCTGCGCTGGGCCCTCGGCGACGCCCCCCGCGAGATTGTCGACCTGGGGGCGGGCACCGGCATTCTGACCCGTCAGCTGCGCGAACTCGGGCACCGCGTCATCGCCGTGGAACCGGACGACGAAATGCGCCGCCAGATCGACGGCGACGCCCGCGCCGGCCGCGCGACAGCCATTCCCGTCGAGGCGGAAAGCCAGGACGCCGTCTCCGCCGGGCAGGCCTATCACTGGTTCGCCGGCGAGCCCGCGCACACCGAGATCGCGCGGGTGCTCAAGCCGGGCGGCTGGTTCATCCCCATCTGGAACGTCCGCGACGAGTCCGTGCCCTGGGTGGCCGAGCTGTCCGAGGTCTTCGACGGCCACCGGGCCCGCTCGGCGGTCGACGAGCGCGAGCTGACCCCGGACCAGTTCGGGCCCCTGTTCGGTACCGCCGAGCTCGAACTCTTCCGCTGGAGCACGACGCACACGGCGGACTCCCTGGTCGAGCTGATCAGGTCCCGCTCCTACTACCTCGTCTCCGACGCGGAGAGCCGGGTGGTCCTCGAACACAGGGTCCGTGAACTGGTCGCCGGAAAAGACGAGCCCTTCGAGCTGCCGTACGTCACGTACACGTACCGCGCGAAAAAGCTCTAGGTGTTCCGCTCGAAGATCAGGCGGAGGCCGATCAGCGTGAGCATCGGCTCGTGATGGGTGACGCTCTGGCACTCCCCGATCACGATGGGAGCGAGGCCGCCGGTCGCGACCACGGCCTTGATCTCCCCGCCGAGCTCCGCGGTCACCCCGCGCACGACCCCGTCGACCTGCCCGGCGAACCCGTAGACCACGCCCGACTGCAGGCACTCGACGGTGTTCTTGCCGATCACCCGCGGCGGCTTGACGAGCTCGACCTTGCGCAGCTGGGCCGCGCGGTCGGCGAGCGCGTCGACCGAGATCTCGATCCCCGGGGCGAGCACTCCGCCCAGGAACTCGCCCCGGGCCGACACCACGTCGAAGTTGGTCGAGGTGCCGAAGTCCACCACGATCGAGGGGCCGCCGAAGAGCGTGTACGCCGCCAGGGTGTTCGCCACCCGGTCGGTGCCGACCTCTTTCGGGTTGTCGATGGCCAGCTGGACGCCGGTCCGGACCCCGGGCTCCACGATCACGGTGGGCACATTGCCGTAGTACCGCTGCAGCATCGTGCGCAGCGAGCGCAGGGCCGCGGGCACGGTCGAGCACGCCGCGATGCCGGTCAGGGACACCGCGTCGGTGGCCAGCAGGCCCCGGTAGAGCAGGCCGAGCTCGTCCGCGGTGGCGCGGGCGTCGGTCTTGATCCGCCACGAGTGGACGATCTTCTCGCCCTCGAAGGTGGCGAGCACCGTGTTGGTGTTCCCGATGTCGATGCACAGCAGCACCCCGGAAGCCTAACCAACGGCCGTTCAATTACGATCGCGTGCCAATGACCCTCAACGCCCGCGTGCTGCTCGCGCTCCTGCCGGCGCTCACGCTGGCGTTCGCGGCCGTCGCGCTGCGCCCCCGCGCCGAGGCCGACCGGCGCCTGGCGGTCATCCGCGCGGCGATCGCCGTCGCGGCCGGCGCGGTGCTCTGCGCCGAGCTGTTCTCGCTGCTGCACTGGATTTCGCCGGTACCTTTCCTGCTCGCCTGGCTCGCCGCCACCCTCGGCACCGGGTGGCTGGCCTGGCGCTCGGTGGAGCACCGGCCCGGCCGGCCGAGGCTGCGGAACCCGGGCCCCGTCGTGCTGAGCATCCAGGTCGTCGTCGGGCTGCTCGTCGCCAGCGAGCTGGTGCTGGCCGTCGCGAGCTCGCCGAACAACTTCGACTCGAACAGCTACCACCTGGCCAAGATCGAGCACTGGGTCGCCGACGGCAGCCTCGGCAACTTCGCCACCACGCAGGCCCAGCAGATCATCCTGGTCCCCGGGGCCGAGCTGCTCCTGCTCCACCTGCGCCTGCTCACCGGCGGCGACGCGCCGTTCAACCTGCTGCAGTGGGCCGCCGGGCTGCTCGGCGCCCTGGCCGTGGCCCGCTGCGCCGGGCAGCTCGGGGCCGGGCGGGCCGGGCAGTGGCTGGCCGCGGCCGTGTTCCTCACCGCCCCCGCGGTCGCCCTGGAGTCCACCAGCACCCAGAACGACCTCGTCGTCACCGCCTGGGTCGCCTGCGCCGCGACGCTCGCCCTGGAGGCCCGCCGCGCGCCCGCCACCTGGTCGCAGATCCTCGCGCTGGCCGGCACCGCGGGGCTGGTCACAGTGACGAAGTCGACCGGCCTCATGGCCCTGCTGCCGGTCCTCGTCTACTGGGGCGTCGCCCAACTGCGGCAGAAAAGCTTCAAGCCGGTGTTGTACGCGCTGTGCTCCGTCGGCCTCGCCGTCGCCGCCCTGGCCGGCCCGTCGCTGCTGCGGGTGCAGGAGGCGTTCGGCTCCCCGTTCGGCCCGCCCGGGTACCGCGAGGCGCTCTCCACCACCCGCCACGACCCGCCCGCGATCCTCGTCAACGGCCTGCGGCTGGGCGCCTCGACGCTGCTGAGCCCGGTGGAGGCGGTCAACGAGGCGATCGGCGCCTCGGTCGTCCGCGTCGCCGGCGCGGTCGGCGTGGACCCGAACGACCCGGGCATCACGCAGTGGCGCAGCGTCTTCCCCGGCGACCGGTGGAAGCCCGACGAGGACCGCTCCCCGTACCCCGTGCAGTCCGCGCTCGTGCTGCTCGGCACCGTCGTCGGCCTGTGCGTGCGGCGCACCCGCGGCTACGCGCTGGTCGTCCTGGGCGCGCTGCTCACCACGGCGGCGATCGTGAAGTGGCAGTACTGGGGCAACCGCCTGATCCTGCCCGGCTTCGCGGTGGCGGCCCCGCTGGCCGGCTTCGCCCTGGAGCGGGCCCTGCGGGTCGAGCGGGCCGCGGTCCGGTGGGCCCTCAGCGCCCTGATGGCGGTCGTCCTGCTGGCCGGAGCGGCGCACGGGTACGTCGCGGTGTACTACGGCCAGCCCCGCCGGCTCGTGGGCCAGGGCTCGGTGTTCACGCTGGACGACTGGCAGGAGCGCTTCGCTCGGATGCCGGACCAGGCGGCGAGCTACCGCACGGCGATCGACCAGGTGCGCGCCAGCGGGGCCCGGCGCGTGGGGCTCGTGCTGGACGGGGACCTGTGGGAGTACCCCCTCCAGATCGAACTGCGGGACCGTCAGCTCGTCGAGCTCGAGTCCCAGGTGCCCGGGCACCCGCCCGCGAGTGTCACGTCGGTCGATGCGGTCGTGTGCATCGGCGATCCCGACCACTGCCGCCGGATCGTCCCGGCGAACTGGCGGTACAACCGCATCGACCCCTTGGTGACGACGGCCTTCCCGCCCGCTTAGGCCCTGTCCTAGTGCAGGCGCAGGTCCATGGCGATGTCGAGGATCGGCGAGGAGTGCGTCAGGCCGCCGACGGAGAGGTAGTCGACGCCCGTGGCCGCGTACTCGGCCGCCGTGGCCAGGGTCAGGTTCCCGGTCGCCTCGAGCTCGGCGCGGCCGCCGACCGCGCTGACGACCTCCCGCAGCGTCTCCGGCCGCATGTTGTCCAGCAGCAGGAACGTCGCGCCGGCGGTGACCGCCTCGACGGCCTCGCCGACGGTGGTCACCTCGACCTGCACCGGCACGTCCGGGAACGCGGCGCGCACCCGCTCGTACGCGGCCGTGATCCCGCCCGCGGCCAGCTTGTGGTTGTCCTTGATCATGGCGACGTCGTAGAGGCCCATGCGCTTGTTGGTGCCGCCGCCCGCCCGGACCGCGTACTTCTCGAGGATGCGCAGGCCCGGAGTGGTCTTGCGGGTGTCGAGCACGAGCGCCTCGGTGCCCTCCAGCAGGTCCGCCCAGCGGCGGGTGTGGGTGGCGACGCCCGACATCCGGCAGAGCAGGTTCAGCGCGGAGCGCTCGGCGGTGAGCAGGCCCCGGGTCGGCCCGTGGATGGTGGCCAGCACGTCGCCGCGAACGACCCGCTCGCCGTCGCGCTTCTTCACCTCCGCGGTGCTGCTGCCGGAGGCGGCCTCGAACACCGCGACGGCGACCCAGATGCCGGCGACGACCCCGTCCGCGCGGGCCACGATGTCCGCGTCGTCGGTCTGGTCCGCGGGGATGGTGGCCACGCTGGTGACGTCGAGCCGGTCCGGCCCGAGGTCCTCGGTCAGGGTGCGCTGGACGATCTCCTCGACCACCGCGGGGTCGAGTCCTACCTTGCGCAGCTCGGCCTCGGTTTGAAGCCTCACAGGACACTCCTCAGCGCCTCGGTGCGGTTACAGTCGGTGTTCACGCGTCCTCCCAGGTTTCCGTGAGGGCGCCGGCGTCGTCGAGGGCGGCGAGGAAGTGCCCCCGGTACACGTCGCTGGCGTCGGGAAAGTCCTCGCGCCAGTGGCAGCCGCGGGTCTCCTGCCGCTGCGTTGCGGCCGCGACCAGGGCACTGGCGACGGTCAGCAGGTTGCTCGCCTCCCAGGCGGCCACGTTCGCGGCGGCCCGGTCGAGCGAGAGCTTCGTGAGCGCCTGCGCGGCCTGCTCCAGCGAGTCGGCGCTGCGCAGCACCGAGGCGTACGCGGACATCGCGGCCTGCAGGTGCGGGCGGATGGCGGGGTCGGCGGACCAGGCGGGGCGGTCCACCACGACCGGGTCGGCCTGCTCGGGCAGGTCGCGGGCGATGTCCTCGGCGATGCGGCGGGAGAAGACCAGCCCCTCCAGCAGCGAGTTGGACGCCAGGCGGTTGGCGCCGTGCACGCCGGTGCAGGCGACCTCGCCGCACGCGTACAGGCCGGGAATCGAGGTGCGGCCGCGCAGGTCGGTGCGCACCCCGCCGGAGGCGTAGTGGGCCGCGGGCGAGACCGGGATCAGGTCGGCGGCGGGGTCGACGCCGGCCGCGCGGCAGGAGGCGACGATGGTGGGGAAGCGCGCCTCGAGGAACTCGCGGCCCAGGTGGCGGGCGTCGAGCCAGACGTTGTTCGTGCCCTCGGCCCGCATGACCCGGTAGATGCCCTTGGCGACCACGTCGCGCGGGGCCAGCTCGGCGAGGTCGTGCCGGCCGACCATGAAGCGGTTGCCGTCGCCGTCGCGCAGGTAGGCGCCCTCGCCCCGCAGCGCCTCGCTGACCAGCGGCTGCTGCGAGTCGCGGCTGCCCAGTGCCAGCGCGGTCGGGTGGAACTGCACGAACTCCAGGTCGGTGACCCGCGCCCCGGCCCGCAGCGCGAGCGCGACGCCGTCGCCGGTGGAGACGATCGGGTTGGTGGTGGCGGCGAAGATCTGGCCCATGCCGCCGGTGGCGAGCACGACCGCGCGCGCGTGGACCGCGCCGACACCGTCCTCGGCGCCCTCGCCGAGCACGTGCAGGGTCACCCCGGCGGCCCGCCCACTCGCGTCGGTGAGCAGGTCGAGCACGAGCGCGTGCTCGATGAGCCGGATCCAGGGGTCCCGGTGTACCGCCGCGTGCAGCGCCCGCTGCACCTCGGCCCCGGTGGCGTCCCCGCCGGCGTGGATGATCCGGTTGGCGTGGTGCCCGCCCTCGCGGGTCAGCATGAGCGAGCCGTCGTTGTGACGGTCGAACTCGGCGCCCCAGCGGATCAGCTCGCGGACCCGGGTCGGCCCCTCCCGCACCAGCACGTCCACGGCCTCCGGGTCGCACAGCCCGACCCCGGCCACGAGCGTGTCCTGAGCGTGCGCCTCGGGCGTGTCGAGCGGATCGAGCACCGCCGCGATCCCGCCCTGCGCCCACCGGGTCGACCCGTCATCAATGTTGACCTTGGTGACGACGGTGACGTGGAGCCCCGCCTCGCGCAGGTGCAGCGCGGCGGTCAGCCCCGCGACCCCGGACCCGATGACGACAACGTCGGTCGGCTCCGCCCAGCCGGGCGGTGGCCCCGCGAGGCGGCGCGGGACGGTCGGCCCGTTCATGCCTGCTGTCATCACTACAGTCAACATCACGCACCCGTTCGGCGGGTGGTGATGTCCGTCGCCCTCCCGTAACGCCCCGTTCAGGCCAGCGGGAGCGGTGCGGAGCCGAGATTGTGCACCGACGACTTCAGGGGCTTGGCGCTCATCAGGTAGCAGGTGAACGCCTGGTCGCTGCCGAGCCACTCGTTCGCCGTCTTCGGCCCGACGGAGCCGGCGCTGAGGTCGGCACGGCCCCCGTCGGCCGGGAGACCGAGGTAGCCCAGGCCCACCGACGTGCACCCCTTGGCCGTGGCCGACTGGACGGCCGCCTCGTCGAACGGGGCCTCGGGCGGGGTGATGGTGTAGACGCCCGAGTATTCACCGTCGTGCGGGTCGGAGCACTGGACGTACGACAACCGGTTCTGGTCCTTTTTGACGCAGGCGATGGCGAGCGCCGAATCCTGGGCGAGGGCCCCCTTGAGCGAGCCGGAGCGCGGCGCGAACTCGTCCCCGGTCGGCCCGGTCACCTGGGCGAGCCCACACCCGAAGAACCCGTCGGTCGCGGGCTTGATCCACGCCGCCACGATCTGCAGGCGCGCCTCATGCCAGCCGCCGGAGAGGAACAGCGGCCCCTCGACGAGACAGGCGCGCCGCGCCTGGGCGTAGAGCAGTGCCTGGGTGACCTTGACGTCGTCGCCCTTGGCATCATCGAGACGGTGGAGCAGGTCCTTGCCAACCTGCCCGACGTGGAACAGTTCGACGGTGTGCATGCCGGCACAGTCGACGGGCGCCCCGTCCCAGGGCAGCGCGGCCTTGGCCCCGTTGGCGTCAACCTTGTAGCAGGTCCCGGCCTTGGGCGCCCCGGCCGGCGGCGAGCCGGGGATGTCCCGCCCTTGCCCGCGCTCGTACATCCAGTAGAGCCCGCCACCGATGAGCGCCACAACCACGACAATGAGGGCGACCCGCTTCATGAGGAAGCAGTCTGCGTTACCCACCGGTAACTGTCCAGCTCGCACAGATGAAAAGCGACGCCCCGGGCGGCCGAGCCGGCCCGGGGCGTCGAAAGCGGTGTCGCCGCAGCGTCAGAGCGTGCCGCTACCGAGGTTCTTGATGGACTTCGTGACCGTCTTCTTGTCGAAGAGCATCGCGTAGCAACGGGCCGAGCGGTTGCCCCGGTTCCAGCTCTCCTCGTCGACCATCCAGAAGCCGATGCCGACCTGCTGGTGGTTGGTCAGCTGCGACGCCGACATGCCGAGGTACTTCGCGCCCAGTGCCTCGCAGCCCGGGCGCATCGCGGTCTTGCGCTCGTCCGAGTTCGACGGGAAGGGGCGGTCGGTCGAGCTGTACGTGCCGACGTACTCCATGTTGTGCGTCGCCGTGCACGAGGCCGGCGTGTAGTCCAGCCACGTCTTGCCGTCGGTGTCGTACACCTCCATGGCGCACGTCAGCGCCAGCGCCTTGTCCCCGCTCAGGGTGCCCTTGAGGCTGCCCGAGCGCGAGACCGGCTTGTCGCCGTCGCTTACCACCTCGGCCAGGTCGCAGCGCAGGTAGCGCGCGCCCGCCGACCACTGGGTCGAGGACGGGACCAGCACGATGAGCTCGAGGCGGCCGTCGTGGAAGTCGCCGCCGAGGAACTTCTCGGCCTCGGTGTTGCACTTGGCCCAGCCGTCCTTGAGCGCCTCGCCCTTGGGCGGGGTCGTGCCGCTCGCGGCCGTGCCGGTGAGGTCGCCGACGTAGAAGGTCTCGCTCGCGTGCGAGGACGAGCACGAGTCCACCGGCTTGAAGGAGAACTGCGTCGTCGTGTCGGTGGCGAAGAAGTCGACGGACGTCGAGTAGCACGCCCCGGATGGCGGCGGCGGGATCTTGGGCGTGGCCAGCATCGCCCAGTCGTCGGTCAGGTCCTTGTCGGTGCCGGCCGGCGTGCCGCAGCCCGCCAACACGGCCAGGGCCATCACCGGCACCAGCGCCGCGATCAGCTTGCGCGCCATCCTCGTCTGTCCCTCCCCCGGGCTTCGGCAGATGCCACGGCAGTCTGCCCAACCTTAGACGGGGTTGGCAACAGGTCGATAAACGCTGTCAAGAGCGGACGAGGTCTCCCCGGACGGGAGAACCCGCCATTCCGGGCACGGCGTCGGCGGGATCGTGACCGAGCTCGAGCACGCGGTTGTCGGCGTCGACGTGGACGATCCGCGGCCGGTAGGTGCGGGCCGTCGCGTCGTCGAGTTGGGCGTACGAGATCAGGATGACCAGATCACCCGGGTGCACGAGGTGCGCCGCGGCGCCGTTGATGCCGATGACGCCCGAGCCGCGCGGGCCCGCGATGACGTACGTCTCCAGCCGCGCCCCGTTCGTGACGTCCACGATCGCGACCTGCTCGCCCGCGAGCAGATCCGCCGCGTCCATCAGATCCTCGTCCACTGTCACGGATCCGACATAGTGCAGATCGGCCTGCGTGACGGTGGCCCGGTGAATCTTGGACTTCAGCATCGTGCGGATCACAGCTCGGCTCCCAGGTTGTCGATCAGTCGGGTGCCGCCCACCCAGGCGGCGGTCAGGGCGCGGGCCGGCCCGTGCGCCGGGGCGGGCCCGAGCATCGGGTCGGTGAGCACCAGGTAGTCGAGCTTGACCTCGGGCACCGCGGCGAACTCGGCCAGCCCGGCCTCCACCGAGCCCGCGGCCGCCGTCGCGGCCAGCGCCCGGTGCAGCACCAGCGCGGCCTCCCGCTCGGCCGGCGCCAGGTACCGGTTGCGGCTGGACAGCGCCAGCCCGTCGGCCTCGCGCACGGTCGGCACCCCGCGGACCTCGATCGGCAGGTCGAAGTCGCGGGCCATCGCCCGGATCAGCGTGAGCTGCTGGTAGTCCTTCTCGCCGAAGTACGCCCGGTCGGGCCGGGTGAGCTGGAACAGCTTGTTGACCACGGTGAGCACCCCGTGGAAGAAGCCCGGCCGGCTCGCGCCCTCCAGGACGTTGCCGAGCGGGCCGGGGTCGACGCGGACGGCCGGCTCGCCCTGCGGGTACATCACCTCGCGCGTCGGGGCGAATACCAGGTCCACGCCCTCGGCGCGGGCCACCTCGAGGTCCGCCTCCATGGTCCGCGGGTACCGGTCGAAGTCCTCGTTCGGCCCGAACTGCAGCGGGTTCACGAAGATGGTGAGCAGCACCGACCTCGCCTCGGCGCGCGCCTGCCGGATGAGCGTGGCGTGCCCCTCGTGCAGGGCGCCCATCGTCATCACGACGGCGACGTCGCCCGGCAGCGAGGCGTCACGCAGCGACGCCCGATCGGAGACGACCCTCATGCGATCCGCTCCTTCGAAGAGGCGTCGGCGAGCACGTCGAGCAGTGGGGCGGCGTCCTGCGGGCGCAGGCGACCCGCGGCGATGACCCGGTCGGCGGTCCGGCGGGCCAGCGCGAGATAGGGCGGTACCGAACCCGGAGCGACGGCATCGAGGGCCCGCAGGTGCTTGCGGACGGTGCCGGCGTCCCCTCGCGAGACCGGACCGGTGATCGCGGCGTCGCCGAGCCGGAGCGTGTTGTCCAGAGCGGCCCCCAGCAGCGGGGCCAGCACGCGCTCGGGCTGGTGCACGCCCGCGTCGCGCAGCCGGTCCATCGCCTCGGCCACGAGGGTGGCGAGGTGGTTCGCGCCGTGGGCGAGCGCGGCGTGGTACAGCGGCCGCCGCTCCTCCTCGATCCACTCGATGACGCCGTGCAGGTCGCGGACCAGCCCCTCGGCGAACGCGCGCAGTTCCTCGGGGGCGGTGACGCCGAAGGAGATGCCGGCCGCGAGGCGGTCGAGGTCGGCCTCGGTGCCGGTGAAGGTCATGGCCGGGTGCAGCGCGAGCGGGAACGCGCCGGCCGCCGCTCCAGGTGCGAGCACGGCCAGGCCGTGGGCGCCGGAGGTGTGGGCGACGATCTGGCCCGGCCGCAGGGCGCCGGTCTCGGCGAGGCCGGTGACCAGGGCGGCGAGGGCGTCGTCGGGGACCGCCAGGATGACGAGGTCCGCGGCGGCGGTCACCTCGTCGGCGGGAACCAGGCGCGCGTGCGGCAGCAGGGCCTGGGCGCGGGACTTGGAGGCGGCCGAGACGGCCACGGCGGCGACCACGGTGTGTCCGGCGCGCTCGAGCGCGGCGCCGAGCACCGCCCCGACCCGTCCGGCGCCGATGACGCCGATGTTTCTGCTGGTGACAGCGTTGTGCATGCGATCGATCCAGTCCTCGTGGTGCGGTACCGGTCGATCAGAAGTATGCGTCGCAGTGGGCAAAGCGGACAGTTGTTGTGGGATTCTCAACAGCCCGCCTTGCCCGCGTGGAACATTAGAGCCGGTGGTGCAGATACTCCCTGATCAGTGCCTTCGCCTCGCCCAGCACGACCGGGTCACCGTCGGTGGACCGGCGGAACGCGAGCTTGATGAGCGCGTCCGCGGCCTCGACCGCGATCGCCAGCACGAACTGCAGCCGCTTGGCGTCGAGGATGCCGAAGCGCTCGATGAGCAGGCCCGACAGCTGCGAGACGATGACGTCGTTGTTGTCCCGCTCGTCGTCGAGCAGGTGAATGTCCACGACGTCACCGAAGTGCAGCGTGCGGAAGCCCGGCACGGTGCGGTGCATGTCGATGTACTCGTCGATGGCCGCGTCCACCGCGTCCCACCAGTGCGCAATGCCCTCGTCGGCCAGCCGGGCGCCGAGGCGCTCCAGGTAACCCTCGAGGCTGCGCAGTGTCAGGGCCTGCACGATGGCCCGCTTGTCCGGGAAGAACTGGTAGACCGAGCCGATCGCCACCCCCGCCCGTTCCGCCAGGAGCGTCGTGGTGAGTCCGTCGTACCCCACCTCGTCGACCAGCTCGGCGCAGGCGTCGAGCATCCGCCCGACCCGCGCCACGCTGCGCCCCTGCACCGGAACCCGGCGCAACGGCTTCGTCCCGGCGCCGGCCACTGTCTGCGTCGCCACCCGGTCTGCCCCCTCTGCCTCGTCGGGCCTGGCCGATAGCCAAGTTGCCCGCCTTTGAAACCTACTCACGTCAACGACCGGGCACGATCGATGGATAGGGCATTTCACCCTTGTGATTGACGGAGGGCATACATGAAGGGTACTCAGGTTTCGTGACTTCTCCGTGGTCCAACTGGGCCGGCAACCACACCGCGACCCCCGCCCGGGTCGCCCACCCGGCCAGCGCCTCTGAGCTGGGCGAATGCCTCCGCGCGGCGGCTTCGGAGGGGCTTGCGGTCAAGGCCGTCGGCAGCGGCCACAGCTTCACGCCGGCGGCGCTGACCGACGGCGTTCGGGTCGAACTGGACCGGATGGCGTCCCTCGTCCGGGTGGACGGAAATCTCGTCACGGTCCAGGCGGGCATGAAGCTTTCCTCGCTCAACGCCACCCTGGCCGCCAACGGGCTGGCGATGCCCAACCTCGGCGACATCGACGCGCAGACGATCTCGGGCGCGCTGTCGACGGGCACGCACGGCACCGGGGCCGGGTACGGCTGCCTGTCCACGTTCATCGAGGCGCTCACCCTGGTCACCGCCGACGGCGCGGAGCTGTCGTGCTCGGCGACGCAGAACCCGGACCTCTTCGCCGCGGCGCGGGTCAACATCGGCGCGCTGGGCGTGCTCAGCACCGTGACCCTGCGCTGCGTGCCGGCGTTCACGCTGCGGGCCGACGAGCGCCCGGCGAGCCTGAACGACGTCTGGTCGGGCCTCGACGAGCACGTCGGCACCAACGAGCACTTCGAGTTCTACTGGTTCCCGTACACCGACCGCGTGCAGATGAAGCGCAACAACACCGTGCCGGCCGCTGACGCGCCGCTGCCCGGCTGGCGCCGGTGGCTCGACGACGACTTCCTCTCCAACACGGTCTTCGGCGCCGCGTGCCGTCTCGGTCGCGCCATTCCGGCGACGGTACCGACGGTCAGCCGCGTCTCCGCGCGAGCGCTCTCGGCGCGCACGTACACCGCGAGCTCCCACGAGGTCTTCTGCACCCCGCGCCGGGTCCGGTTCGTCGAGATGGAGTACGGGCTGCCCCGCGCCGCCCTGCGGGAGGCCTTCGACGGGCTGCGGAAGATCGTCGACGGGCTGCCATACAAGATCCAGTTCCCGGTGGAGGTGCGCTTCACGGCGGCCGACGACATCTGGCTGTCGCACGGCTACGGGCGCGACAACGCCTACGTCGCCATCCACCAGTACGTGGGCGCGCCCTACGAGGAGTACTTCCGCCGCTTCGAGGAGGTCACCACGCCCCTGGGCGGCCGGCCGCACTGGGGCAAGATGAACTTCCGCACGGCGGATTCGCTGGCGCAGGCCTACCCGCGCTTCGCCGACTTCACCGCGCTGCGCGACAAGCTGGACCCGAACCGCGTATTCGCGAACGTCTACACGGAACGGGTCCTCGGGGCTTAGGCCCCTGTCCTAGTCTTCCGCCTTCTTGCGCGAGGAGGTGGCCTTCTTCGGGGCCGCCTTCTTCGCCGGAGCCGCCTTCTTCGCGGCCGTGGTCTTCTTCGCCGCGGTCGTGGTCTTCTTGGCCGCGGTCGCCTTCTCCGGGGCCGCCTTCTTCGCCGCCGGGCGGGCCTTCTTCGGGGCCGGGCCGTTCGCGCGCTTCTCGGCGAGCATCTCGCTCGCCTCGTCGAGGGTGAGCGTGTCGACCGCCTGGCCGCGGCGGAGGGAGGCGTTGAACTCGCCGTCGGTGACGTACGGCCCGAAGCGCCCGTCCTTGATGACCAGCGGCTTCTTGGTCGCCGGGTCCTCGCCCATCTCGCGCAGGGGCGGCTTGGCCGCGGCCCGCCCGCGGGTCTTCGGCGCGGCCAGTAGGGTCAGCGCCTCCTCCAGCGTGAGCGTGAAGAGCTGGTCCTCGTTCTCCAGCGACCGGGTGTCGGTGCCGCGCTTGATGTAGGGCCCGTAGCGCCCGGGCGACGCGGTGATCTCGTTGCCCTCGGCGTCCTTGCCGACCACCCGCGGGAGCGTGAGCAGCTGCAGGGCCTGCTCCAGGGTCAGCTCCTCCGGGCTCTGGCTGGACAGCAGCGATGAGGTCTTCTCGCCGCTGACCACGTAAGGCCCGTAGCGGCCGGCCTTGACCACGATCAGGTCGCCCGTGTCGGGGTGCTCGCCGAGCTTGCGCTCGCCCCCCTGGCCGCCGACGAAGAGCTCGGCGACCTTCTCGGGCGTCAGCTCGTCCGGCGCGATGCCGTCGGGAATCGGCGCGCGGTCGCCCTCCTCGCCCTCGGGCGGGTTCGGGAGCGTGCGCTGCAGGTAGGGGCCGTAGCGGCCGACCCGGACCACGATGTCGCGCCCGGCTTCGTCGCGGAACAGCGGGATCGAGTTGATGCCGCGCGCGTCGATCTCGCCGAGCCGCTCGGTGACCATCCGCTGCAGGCCGCCCTGGCGCGCCACCGAGCCCTCGTCGCCGGTGTCGCCGCCGAAGTAGAACGGGTGCAGGAAGTTCACCGCGCTGCCGTCGCCGTTGGCGATCTCGTCGAGCACGTTCTCCATCGACGCGGTGAAGTCGTAGTCGACCAGCCGCGGGAAGTGCTGCTCGAGCAGGCCGATCACGGCGAAGGCGAGGAACGACGGGATGAGCGCCTGGCCGCGCTTGAAGACGTAGCCGCGGTTGTTGATCGTCTCCATGATCGACGCGTAGGTCGACGGGCGCCCGATGCCGAGCTCCTCCATCGCCTTGACCAGCGAGGCCTCGGTGTACCGCGGCGGCGGCTGGGTGGTGTGGCCGGTCGGGGTCAGCCCCTGCTCGGTCAGCCGCTGACCCTTGGCCAGCACGGGCAGGCGGCGCTCGGCGTCGTCGGCCTCGGCGTTCTCGTCGTCGGAGGACTCGACGTACGCCCGCAGGAAGCCCGGGTCGGTGATCGTCTTGCCGGTGGCGCCGAAGTCGACGGACTCCTGGGCCGGGGTCACCGCGTTGATCCGCACCGAGGTCGAGTTGCCGACCGCGTCGTTCATCTGCGAGGCGATGGTGCGCTGCCAGATGAGCTCGTACAGCTTCAGCTCGTCGGCGCTGAGCTCGCGGGCCACGTCGCCGGGCGTGCGGAAGCTGTCGCCGGCGGGGCGGATCGCCTCGTGCGCCTCCTGGGCGTTCTTGACCTTGCCGGTGTACCGGCGGGGCTGCGGCGGCACCGCGGCCGCCCCGTAGAGGTCGTGGATCTGCTGGCGCGCGGCGGTGATCGCCGACTCGGACAGGTTCACCGAGTCGGTACGCATGTAGGTGATGTAGCCGTTCTCGTACAGCCGCTGCGCGATGCGCATGGTCTGCGCCGAGGAGATCCGCAGCTTGCGGGCCGACTCCTGCTGCAGCGTCGAGGTGATGAACGGCGGGTAGGGCTTGCGGCGGTACGGCTTCTCCTCGACCCGGGTGACCGTGAACGGCCGCCCCTCGAGCCGCGCGGCCAGGCCGCGGGCGCCGGTCTCGTCGAGGTGGATGACCCCGGCACCGGGCTTGACCTGACCGGTCTCGGGGTCGAAGTCGCGGCCGGTGGCCACGCGGTCGCCGTCGAGCGCGATGAGCGTCGCGTTGAACGTGCGCGTGTCGTTCTCGGGCAGCAGCTTGGCGATGATGTCCCAGTACTCGGCCGAGCGGAACTTCATCCGCTGCCGCTCCCGCTCGACCACGATCCGGGTCGCGACCGACTGCACACGCCCCGCGGACAGGCCCCGCTGGACCTTCTTCCACAGCACCGTGGACACGTCGTAGCCGTAGAGGCGGTCCAGGATGCGCCGCGCCTCCTGGGCGTCGACCAGCGAGCGGTTGATCTCGCGCGGGTTCGCGACGGCGGCCTGGATGGCGGGGCGGGTGATCTCGTGGAAGACCATCCGCTTGACCGGCACCTTGGGCTTGAGCGTCTCGAGCAGGTGCCAGGCGATGGCCTCGCCCTCGCGGTCCTCATCTGTGGCGAGGTAGACCTCGCTCGCCTGCTTCAGCAGGTCCTTCAGCCGCGAGATCTGCTTCCGGCGGTCGGCCGAGATGATATAGACCGGGGTGAAATCGTTGTCGATGTCCACGCCGAGGTACGCCCAGGGCTTGCTCTTGAGCGCGTCGGGCATGTCCTTCTTGCCCACGGGCAGGTCACGGACATGGCCGAAGCTCGCCTCGACGAGGTAGTTCGGACCCAGATAGCCCGAGATCGTCTTGGCTTTTGCCGGCGACTCCACGATCACCAGCCGCTTTGTGTTGGCGGAGTTCGGCACAGTTCTCCCCGGTGCGGACGGACAGACGTCAAACGTAACGCTCACTCACGCGCCGAGTTGCGCAATGGGGCGGCCCGGCGCTCGGCTTGCGACACGCCGATCGGCGCCACGGTACACCCATGCACAACCGCGACCTGCCCGATCTTGCCGACGTGTCGCGTTCACTGCCTGGTTTGTGGGGGTTTGTCGGGGCCCGCCGGACAAATTCACATCTACGGAGCGGCTCGATCACCCTACTGCGGGTGATTCGCGTTTACACCGGCCAGACGCCCGCCGGAGCCTCGGCCGGGGCCTCGCCGACCAGCTCAGCGAGGCGGTTGATGCGCCTGGGTCCCACGATGCGGTACGCCGGGTCGCCGGAGTCGGCCCCGACGAGCACCGCGGGCAGCCCGACGGCCACCAGCGCGTCACCCACGGCGATCCAGTTGTCGGCGACCTGGCGGTCGATGACCTCGCGCTCCGGCTCGGCCGCGGGCGCGAGCGCGGCCTCGGGCGTCACCGGGTCCAGCTCGACGCTGGGCAGGTCGTCGACCCACTCGCCGGCGTCGAAGGCCTCCTCGACGTCCGCGTACTCGTCCGGGCCGGGATCGAAGGCTGTGATTTTGCTCTCGCTCTTGCGCTTGCGGACGTTCGGACGGTCGTCCTTCGAGCGGATGACAGGCGCCGGAGCAGGCGTTTCGTCCAGTTCGAGGGGTTCGAAGACGATCTCGTCGATCTCCAGGACCTCCGGCGGCGTCACCGGGCGCGGGGCCAGCCGCAGGAGATAAGAGCGCGGGCCCTCGTAGCCGCCCGCCGCGGCCACCCACAGGCGCAGCCGGCGGCCGTCCAGCCCCAGCGTGCGCGGGTGCACCTTCACCCCCCACTCGTCCAGCCAGGCGGCGGCCAGCGGGGCGAGCAGCGCGGAGTACGAGGTGCGCAGCTGCCACCGGTCCGCCTCGCCGGTCGGTTCGCAGCTCACCGTCAGCCCGCGCAGCTCCAGCTCGGCCCGCAGCACCGCGCAGCGCCAGGCCTCGTCGACCACGATCGAGACCCGGCCGGTGCCGCCCATCCGGCCCACCTGCCCGGCCCCGGCCAGCAGCCCTTCGAGGTCGAGCGGCGCCGGTGGGCGCGCCTCCACCCCGAAGAGCGACAGCTGCCGGCCGCGGGCCGGCGTCATTTGCACTCCGGCACCTCGTCGAAGGCCTTCTGCAGGTCGGCCGGGCCGACGTGGGTCGGGTCGATGGCGCTGCGCTCGTAGTCGTCCTTGAGCGTCACGAACGCCTTGCCGACCTCGCCGTAGAAGGTCTTCGCACTGTCGGTGGGCAGGCCGGAGACGGTCCGCTTGGCGTTGCCGTAGGCGTCGCGGGCCTTGGCCAGGGAGGCGGTGAACTGCTCGGCGACCTTCTGCCCGCCGTCGACCCGGGGCACCCCCGCGCCGTTGACCCCGGCCCGGGCCCGCTCGCTGGAGGCCTCGGCGCCGGAGAGCAGGTCGACGATGTTGGTCTTGGTCTGGGACGGCGTCGTGGCCGCCTGGAGCTGCTGCTGGGCCTTGGCCGTCAGGTCGGCGATCTCGGCCCGCCACGGAGTCAGCGCGACGCAGACCTGCTTCGCCCACCGCTTCGGCTCCACCCCGTCCTGACCGCAGGCACCGATCGCCAGGACGACGAGGGTGGCGGCGAGGAGGCGGACGACGCGCATGAATGCCAGCGTAGATCCGATCGTCTGTTCGAGAAAACACAACGCCCCGGCCGAGTGTCGGCCGGGGCGTCGTCGTGCGGGTTCGGTTACGCGGTGACCTTCTCGGGCTCGGCCTCGGTCTCGGCGGCACCGTTGCCGTCGCCGGCGTCGACCGTCGACGACTTGCGCTTGCTCATCACCACCGCGCCGGCGATGACCAGCACCGCGCCGAGCGCGATGGCGTACCGGGCGACCTGGTTGCCGTTGCCGATGGTCATGGTGACCACGGCGGGGGCGATCAGCAGGGCGACCAGGTTCATCACCTTGAGCAGCGGGTTGATGGCCGGGCCGGCGGTGTCCTTGAACGGGTCGCCGACGGTGTCGCCGATGACCGTCGCGGCGTGGGCCGGAGAGCCCTTGCCGCCGTGGACCCCGTCCTCGACCAGCTTCTTCGCGTTGTCCCACGCGCCGCCGGAGTTGGACAGGAAGACCGCCATGAGCGTGCCCGTGCCGATCGCGCCGGCGAGGTAGGCCGCCAGCGGGCCGACGCCGAGGCCGAAGCCGACGGCGATGGGCGCCAGGACCGCGAGCAGACCCGGTGTGATGAGCTCACGCTGGGCGTCGCGGGTGCAGATGTCGACGACCTTGCCGTACTCCGGCCGCTGCGTGCCGTCCATGATGCCCGGGAACTCGCGGAACTGCCGCCGGACCTCGAACACGACCGCACCCGCGGAGCGGGCCACGGCGTTGATGGCGAGGCCGGAGAACAGGAACACGACCGCGGCCCCGATCAGCAGGCCGACCAGGTTGCCCGGGTTGGCCACGTTGAGCAAGATCGCGGTGGCCGCGTCGTCGGCCTTCTCGCCGGCGTCGGCGAGCGCGGTCTTCATGGTGTCGGTGTACGAGCCGAACAGCGCGGTCGCGGCCAGCACGGCCGTCGCGATCGCGATGCCCTTGGTGATCGCCTTGGTGGTGTTGCCCACCGCGTCGAGCTCGGTCAGGGTGCGGGCCCCGGCCTCGTCGATGTCGCCGGACATCTCGGCGATGCCCTGCGCGTTGTCGCTGATCGGGCCGAAGGTGTCCATGGCCACGATGACACCGACGGTGGTGAGCAGGCCGGTGCCGGCCATCGCGACGGCGAACAGCGAGAGGGTGATCGAGCCGCCGCCGAGCAGGAAGGCGCCGAAGACGCCCGCGCCGATGACGATGGCCGAGTAGACCGCCGACTCGAGGCCGACGCTGACGCCCGCGAGCACGACCGTGGCGGGACCGGTGAGCGCGCTCCTGCCGATGTCCCGGACCGGGCGGCGCTCCGTCTCGGTGAAGTACCCGGTCAGGGCCTGGATGATCGCCGCCAGCGCGATGCCGATGACGACGGCGATGATGGCCGTGACGTGCGGGCCGAACGGCGGCGCGTCGTCGCCCGAGGCGGTCTTGAGGGCGTCGAGCGCGGTGGTGCTGCCGGTCAGGCCGCTCCACTTGCTCGGCAGGTAGAACAGCGCGGCCGCGCTGACCAGGACCGCCGAGAGGATGGCGGAGAGGTAGAACGCCCGGTTGATCGCGACGAGACCGTTGCGATCGGACTTGCGCAGGCGGGTGAGCGCCACGCCCGCGATCGCGATGATCACGCCGATGGTCGACACGATGAGCGGGAACACCAGGCCCTGCTCGCCGTAGGCGGCCCGACCCAGGATCAGCGCCGCGACCAGGGTGACGGCGTAGGACTCGAACAGGTCCGCGGCCATGCCGGCGCAGTCGCCGACGTTGTCGCCCACGTTGTCGGCGATGGTCGCCGCGTTGCGCGGGTCGTCCTCGGGGATGCCCTGCTCGACCTTGCCGACGAGGTCGGCGCCGACGTCCGCGGCCTTGGTGAAGATGCCGCCGCCGACCCGCATGAACATCGCGAGCAGCGCCGCGCCGAAGCCGAAGCCCTCGAGCACGATCGGCGCGCGGTCCTTGAAGATCAGCACCACCAGGGCCGCGCCGAACAGGCCCAGGCCGACGGTGAGGAAGCCGACCACGCCACCGGTGCGGAACGCGATCTGCATCGCCTTCTCCCGGCCGCCGTCCTCTCGGGCCGCCGCCGCGACGCGCAGGTTGGCGCGGGTGGCCAGCGCCATGCCGGCGCCACCGATGAAGGCCGAGAAGACCGCGCCGACGACGAAGAACGCCGACCGGCCGATCTTGATGAGGAGCTCGTTATCACCGGCATCGTTGACCGGGAGCAGGAACAGCAGCACGACCGCGATGACGACGAAGATGCTGAGGGTCTTGAACTGGCGCACGAGGTACGCGCTCGCGCCCTCCTGCACCGCCTCGGCGATCTCCTGCATCTTCGGCGTGCCCCGACCCGTCGCCAGCACGGCCTTGACCAGCGCGGCCGCAAAGCCGAGCGCCACCAGGGCAATGACGAGAGCGACGACGATGTAGGTCAGATTGCTCCCGGAAAGGGAAATCTCGCCGGCTGCGGCGAGTGATACGGACATTCGTTGTCCTCCTGTACCGACACATGACAGCGCCGCGAGCGGTCAGGCCGGCGGCGAATCTCCCCAAAGGGAGCCGTGCTGAGCGACCGAGGTACCCAATGACCAGGGACGTCATACACGATCGCCGTACTCTAGCCGGATGGCGTGTCAGTGGTCACACCGACTTGCACCTTTACACAAATCGCATTCCGTCGATTTGCTCACGATGTCAGTCGGTGGAGCGCTCCAACGGCCAGGACATGCGTACCTCGGTGCCGACACCCTCGGCCAATTCGGACACGTTCAGGTCGTCCACGAGCCCCGCCAGCAGGGCCAGGCCCATCCGGGCGGCGACCGCCTCCTCCGCCAGGAGGTCCGGCGGGGTGGTCAGCGGCAGGGCCGGGTCGGAGAGCAGCACGACGGCCTCGTCCTGCGGGGCGCGGTGCACCAAGGCGCCGTTGGCGGCCCGGTCCACGACGCGCACGGTGAAGCGGTCGCCGTCGGCCATCGCCACGTCGACCAGGTCGTCGAGGCCGTGCGAGCGGTGCAGCGCGACGGCCCGCGAGCACGCCTCGCCGATCGCCAGCCGGACCTCCTCGAGCAGTTCCTCGGCCACGCCGGCACGCCGCGCGACGGCCACGCCGACCAGGCGGGCCGTCCGGACATGCGCCGGTGCGGGAGAGAAGGAGAGTCGGACTGTCGGCATGGACCTACGCCGGGGAGTCGGTGCCCGCGCCGGTCGCGGCGACCGCGGCCTCCACGGTGTCGAAAAGCTGGAAGACCCGGTCGAGCGCGGTGATCCGGAAGATCTTCAACAGCCGCTCATGGGCACAGACCAGCCCGAACGTCCCGTTGACCGCGCGGAGCCGCTTGAGCGCGCCGACGAGCACGCCGAGCCCCGTCGAGTCGAGGAACTCCACCCGGCTGAGGTCGACCACCACGTGCCGGGCGCCCTGCTCCACAAGCTCGACAAGCTTCTCGCGCAGGCGAGGGGCGGTGTAGACGTCCACCTCACCGCCGACTTCGAGCACCTTGTGGTCGCCGGAGTCGTACGTCGACAACGACAGCTCCATGCGGACCTCCTCCTCTGGCGGCCGGATTTTGCAAGCCCTCCACGGGCATCTAACCATCGACGCCGCCGCCAGGCGACGCTCCACCCCCCTTCCCACATCTGCCCGGTGTGTACCGTCACTCCCGGTTCGAACAGGTGTTTTAGAGTGCAGACGTGCTGCTCCACACCGAAACGCTGCCGCGCCGCGCGGGCACCGTCGTCCCCTGGCCGGCCTGGGTGCCGCCCGCGCTGCGGACGGCCTTCGGCTTCGAACCCTGGCGCCACCAGGCGGAAGCGGCCACCGCGGCCTGGGAAGGCGCCCACACGGTGGTCGCCACGGGCACCGGATCCGGCAAGTCGCTGGCCTACCAGCTGCCCGCGCTCGCCCGGCTGCTCGCCGACCCGCGGGCCACGGTGCTGTACATCGCCCCGACCAAGGCCCTGGCCGCCGACCAGCTCCGCTCGCTGCAAGAGCTGGGGCTGCCCGGCCTGTACCCGGCCACCTACGACGGCGACACCTCCCGCGAGGAGCGCGACTGGGTCCGGCAACACGCCCGGGTGGTGCTGACCAACCCCGACATGCTCCACCACGGCATCCTGCCCGCCCACGGGGCCTGGTCGCGGTTCCTGCGCGGGCTCACTTTCGTGGTGGTCGACGAGTGCCACGCGTACCGCGGCGTCTTCGGCTCCCACGTCGCCCACGTCCTGCGCCGCCTGCGCCGGGTCGCGGCCCGCTACCGCAGCGCCCCGGTCTTCGTCCTGGCCTCGGCGACCTCGGGCGACCCGGGCGCGTCGGCCGCCCGCCTGACCGGCCTGCCCTTCTCCGTCTTCGCGACCGACACCTCCCCGCGCGGCGAGATCACCTTCCGCCTCTGGGAGCCGCCGCTGCTGACCGAGGACGGCCCGCGCCGCTCCTCCCTGAGCGAGACGGCGGCCCTGCTGGCCGACTCCGTCGCGCGCGGCACGCCCACCCTGGCGTTCGTCCGCTCCCGCAAGGGCGCCGAGCTCGTCGCCACCATGGCCCGCCACAACCTCGACCTCGCCGTACCCGGCCTGGGCTCGCGGGTCGCCGCCTACCGCGCCGGCTATCTGCGCGAGGACCGCCGCGCGCTCGAACGCGACCTCATGGACGGCCGCCTCCTGGGCCTGGCCTCCACCAACGCCCTGGAGCTCGGCGTCGACCTGACCGGCCTCGACGCGGTGCTCATGTGCGGCTACCCCGGCACCCTCGCCTCGCTGTGGCAGCAGGCGGGCCGCGCCGGAAGGGCGGGAAGAGCCGCCGACTGTACCCTCATCGCCCGCGACGACCCCCTGGACACCTACCTCGTGCACCACCCCGAGGCCCTCTTCGGCCGGCCGGTCGAGGCCACCGTCTTCGACCCGGCCAACCCGCACGTCCTCGCGCCCCAGCTCTGCTGCGCCGCCGCCGACCTGCCCCTCACCGAGGCCGACGTCGACCTCTTCGGCCCGACCACCCGCGACCTCCTCGACGCGCTCGTCGCCGCCGGGATGCTCCGCAAGCGCCCCGCCGGCTGGTACTGGACCGAGCGTGACCGCCCCGACGTCGACCTCCGCGGCGCGGGCGGCGGCCCGATCGCCGTGGTCGAGTCGTCGACCGGCCGCCTGCTGGGCACCGTAGACACCGGCTCGGCGCACCAGCAGGTGCACGACGGCGCCGTGTACCTCCATCGGGGCGCCACGTACGTGGTCGACAAGCTGGACCTGGCCGACAACTGCGCCCTCGTGCACGCGGAGGACCCGGACTGGAGCACCCACCCGCGCGACGTCACCTCGATGGTCATCCTGTCGGTGCGGTCGTCGCGCACCGCGGGCCCGATCACGCTCGCGCTGGGCGAGGTCGAGGTGACCAACCAGGTCGTGAGCTACCAGCGCCGCAAGCTCATGTCGGGCGAGGTGATCGACACCGTGCCGCTGGACCTCCCGGAGCGCGTCCTGCGCACGGTGGCCGTCTGGTGGACCATCGACCCCGACGCCCTGGACGCCGCCGGCATCCCCGACCTGGAGTGGCCGGGCGCCCTGCACGCGGCCGAGCACGCGGCGATCGGCCTGCTACCGCTGATCGCGACGTGCGACCGCTGGGACATCGGCGGCCTCTCGACCGCCGCCCACGCGGACACGGGCCTGCCCACGATCTTCGTGTACGACGGCCACCCCGGCGGCGCCGGCTTCGCGGAACGCGCCTACGAAACGGCCGCAACCTGGCTCCGGGCCACGAACGACGCCATCCGGGCCTGCCGCTGCGAACACGGCTGCCCGTCGTGCGTGCAGTCGCCGAAGTGCGGCAACGGCAACAACCCCCTGAACAAACCCGAGGCGGCGCGCCTCCTGTCCCTGGTCCTGAGCCACATCTGACGCCCGGCGGGGCCCGGACTCGCCAAAATCCGGACCCCTGGCACGTGTCAGCGTTCGTCCAAACCGCCCTCCACTTCTCCGGTAAACGGAACCTCCCGGGGGACCCGCTCGGACCGCGCACCCGGCGGAATCTCCCACGGGCCCTAGCGGCCAAGCGCGCCCTCCCCAACTGCGCCACGCGGCTCCGCGTAATAACCCACGGGCCCGGCGCCCGACTCAGCGCCGCCCTCCTCCACCGGTGGTCCGACGCCCGACTCAGCGCCGCGCCACTCAATCGGTGGCCCGGCGCCCAACTCAGCGTCGCCCTGCTCCACCGGTGGCCCGGCGCCCGACTCAGCGCCGCTCCACCCCACCGGCCCGGCGCGCGCCCGAGCCCGGGCCACGAGCCCGGCCCGCGTCGCCACCTCGACCGTCACCGTGACGACCGCCCCGGCGACCTCACACGCCGCCAGCCGCCCCCGGTTCTCCCCCGCCAGCCGCCCCGCCGCCGCACAAGCCGCCTCGGACCCCCGAGCCACCTTCAACGCCCCGGCGAGCGCCGCCGAGTCGGCGGCATTGCGGGCCCGATGCGCCGCCACGAGCACACCGCCACCGGTCGAGATGCCGAGCGCCAGCGCTGCGAGGGCCAGCCCGACCGCGAGGCAGATGAGCGAGGCCGACCCCCGATCGCCCGGCCCCCGGTTCACGACCCCGGCTCGACCATCGCCACCGCCGTCTCCTCGACGTAGAAGCCCGCGAGAAGAGGGTTGACCACCTTCCGCCGTACGGTCACCCGCACGAGGTCCCCCTCGTGCTCCACCGAGATCACCTCCGTGCCCGAGTGCAGCTTCGGCACCTGCTCGCCCCGCGCCACCGCCCGCACCGCCGCCCCCGCACTGTCGGTGACGGAGAGCTTGTTGGTCATGACGCTGAGCATGATCACGCCGGCCATGAGGAACAGCAGGATCACCGGGATCGCCATGGCCACCTCGAGCGCCGTCGACCCGCGCTCCCGGTCGCCGCGGTGACTGGGCGCGCCCGGCGGTCTTCGCCGATGCCGCGCGCTCCTGCTCGGACCGCTGGGAACGGCGGCCCTCCCCCGGGCGCTCACGCCGGGTCCTTCATCATCAGGCCCGTCAGGTAGGCCTTCATCACATCGGAGTGCACGATGCTGATCAGCACCCCGACGAGGATGATGCCGATGACCACCAGGGCCGCGTACTCGATCGAAATCGCCCCGTCGTCCCGGCGCACAACGGCCAGGAGGCGGGCTCTCGTCACTTGCATCTCTGCTCCTTGTCGCTATCGGTATTCGGCTTTCACAGGGCGGCGAGAACGTCGCGGAACAGCGCCGCGAGCACCGGGACCACGCCGACGAGGACGAAGGCCGGCAGGAAGCACACGGCGACCGGCAGGACGGCCAGCACCCCCACGCGGCGCACCGCCGCCGACGCGGCCGCCGCCCGGGCCACGCGCAGGTCGGAGGCCTGGCGGTCGAGCGTCCGGGTGAGCGCCAGGCCGTGCTCGGCACTGCGCGTCGCCGCCCGCGCGAACCGTGCCCCGCCCGGCAGGTCGGCCAGGTGCCCCCAGGCGGACTCGGGCGCGGCCCCGAGCCGCAGCGCCCGCCCGGTCCGCACGAGCCGCTCCCCCACGGGCCCGCCGAGCACCTCCCCGACCGCCAGCGCGGCCCGATCGGGCGGCGCCCCGGCCCGCAGCGCCGCCGCGAGCAGGTCGGCCGCGAACGGCAGGTCGGACCGGGCCGTGGCGCGCTCCCGCCGCACATGGGCCGGCTCGGCCCGCCCGAGGAGAACGAAGCCTCCGCCGGCCACGACGACACCCAGAGCGGCCCCGGTCCAGTCGCCGACGGCGAGCGCAACCCCGCCCCCGGCCGCCAACGCGGCCAGCCAACGCCTCCAGCCCTTCACGACCCACCCCCGGCCCTCGAAGCCACCTCCGCCGACACGGCACAGACCACCCGGCCCCCCACGAGCACGCCGACCCCGAACCCCAGCCCCGACGAGCCGCCGACCCACCAGCCGACGGACACCGCCACCCGCGGCCCGAGCGGTCGCGGAAGCCGCCACATCCAGGCGCCCATCACCGGGCCTCCGCCGTCACCGAGCGCACCATCCGGCCCGTCCACAGCAGCCCCAGCCACTGCAGTGCGACCGCCGACGCGGCGCACCCCGCCCCCAGCGGCGTGTGCAGGAGCTGCTGCACCGGGTCGATGCCGATGGCCGCGCCCACCCACAGCCCGAGCAGCGGCAGCGGCAGCAGCACCGCGGTCGAGGTCTGCGCCCCCGAGAGCTGCGCCGCCATCTCCGCGCGCAGCGCCTGCCCGGAGCGCAGATCCGCGTCGACCCGCTCCAGCAGCCCGACGAGCGGCACGCCGAGGGACTCGCTGAGCCGGTACGCCGCCGCGAGCCGAGCCCGGGCCACCCCCACCACCGAGCCGTCGGAGGGCGCCCCGGCGAGCAGGTCGTTCAGCGTCGAGCCGTCCGGCAACGCCCCGGCCCGCAGGCCCTCCGCCGTCGCGTCCACGGCATCGAGCAGCCCCGCCACGAGCCGCTCGCCGTCGCGCCGCAGCAGGTGCCGGCGCGCCGCAAGCGTCGCCATCAGGCAGTACACCCCGACGAGCACCGCCGCCACCGGCCCCGCGAGCGCGAGCGCCCCGCCCGAGCCGAGCGCCACCGCCGCCGTGCCGGCGAGCACCGGCCGCCGCACCAGCCACGCGGACCACCGCGGCCGGGCCCGGGACCGCCGGTTCGCCGCACGGCTGACGCGGGCCAGCCGCGCCGACGCCCGTCGCCTGTGCCGCCAGTACGCGACCCCGCCCAGCACCAGCGCCAGCCCCGCCAGCAGCGCGAGGTCGAGGGCGCTCACGACCAGCCGTCCTCGGGTGAGTACTTCCAGCGCCCGCCCGGCTTCGGCGGGTCTACGCCCCGCGCGGCCAGCATCTCGTCGAGGTCCGGCGCGGCCGGGCCGGGGCCGCTGCCCCGCCGCCACGCGGTGACCACGACCGCGGTCTGGCGGTCGGGGTGCGGGGAGAGCACGCAGATCTCGGTGAGCTCGCGGAGCCCGGTGCCGGACCGGTGCAGGTGCACGACCACCCGCAGGGCGGAGACGACCATCGCGTGCAGGGCCGGCCGCGGGACATCCCCGAGCAGCCCCAGCGCCTCCAGCCGCGCCGGCACGTCGGCCGGCGAGTTGGCGTGCAGCGTGGCCGCACCGCCCTCGTGCCCGGTGTTCAGGGCGCCGAGCAGGTCGACGATCTCCGCGCCACGGCACTCGCCGACGACGAGCCGGTCGGGGCGCATCCGCAGGGCCTGGCGTACCAGCTCGCGGAGGCTCACCTGCCCGGCGCCCTCGACGTTGGCGACCCGGGCCTGCAACGCCACGACATGCGGGTGGGCGGGGCGCAGCTCGGCGGCGTCCTCGACGATCACGACCCGCTCCGTGACCGGGACGACCGACAGCAGCGAGGCGAGCACCGTCGTCTTGCCGCTGCCGGTGCCGCCGGTCACGAGGTACGGCAGCCGCGCCTCCACCACCGCGCGCAGCAGCCGCGCCGCGCCCGGGTCGAGCGTGCCGCAGCGGACGAGCTCGTCGATGGTGAAGGCACGCCTCCGGAAGGTGCGCAGAGACAGGTACGGCCCGCGCAGCGCCACCGGCGGCAGCGCCGCGTGCATGCGGGTGCCGTCGGGCAGGCGGATGTCGACGAACGGGCTCGCGTCGTCCAGGCGCCGGCCGGCGTTGGAGGCGAGGCGCTGGGCGAGCTTGCGGACGTACATCTCGTCGCCGATCGATCCGGGCACGCGCCGCAGCCCGCCGTCGCCGCGGTCGACCCAGACCTCGCCGCCGTTGACGAGCACGTCGGTGACGGTCGGGTCGGCCAGCAGCATGCTGAGCGGGCCGGTGCCGGTCATCTCGCCGGCCAGCCGTCCCGCCATGCGGCGCACGGACTCGTCGCTGAGCAGCCGGCCGCCCGGCTCCGCGCGCACGGCGGCCGCGACCGTGCCGGGCGTCGCCTCGGTGCCCTGGGCGGTGAGCCGGGCGCGGACCCGGTCCGTCATGTCCTGGCCGGCCGGGGCCGCGAGCCGCGGCGGCGTGCCGGCCTTCACGCCGCCGCTCCCGCCTCGGGGCTGACCGGGCCGAGGCCGACGCCGCCGAGGATGTGCCGGCAGAGCGCGACGAGCGAGCCGCGCCGGCCGGGCGGGCCGGCGCCGCGGTCGACGCGGCCGGGCAGCCCGCCCTCGGAGTGCAGCTCGCCCGCCACGGGCAGCCGCAGCACGGCCTCGATCTGGCGGCGCCGCACCTCGCCGGGGTCGCGCACGACTACCTGGACGGCGTCGGTGTGCGGGGCGATGGTGGCGGCGACGCGCGCGGCCGCCATGCAGGCCCGCATCTCGGCCGGGACGACCAGCAGGACCAGGTCGGCGGCGCGCAGGGCCAGGGTCGCGGCGTCGTCGAGGCGGCGGGGCAGGTCGGCCACGACGAGGTCGCGGGCGCGGCCGCCGGCGTCGAGGGCGCTGGCCATCGCCGCGGGCGGCAGGCCGACGGCAGCGTCCGGGTCGCGGCCGCACGAGAGCAGGGCCACGCCGTCGCGGGCGGGCAGGGCGGCGAACAGCGTGCCCGGGTCGACCGGGCCGTCGGTGTGCTCGAGCGCGGGCCACCGCAGGCCCTTGATCTTCTCCCAGCCGAGGGCGAGGTCGGCGCCGCCGCCGAGCGGGTCAGCGTCGACGAGCAGGGTGCGCAGCCCGGCGCGGCCGGCGGTGAGCGCGAGGCCCGCAGCGAGGACTGTCGCGCCGGCGCCGCCGCGGCCGCCGATGCAGGCGACGATGCGGCCGCGCACGGCGGTGGTGACCGCGGGCCCGGCGGAGGCACGGCGCAGCTCGCGCAGGAGATATCGCTCGCCGTCGGGAATCCGCACGATCCACTCGGCGCCGACCTCCTCGGCCAGGCTCGCGACCCGAGCCGTCCCATGACCGCGGGTCAGCAGCATCACCCCGGCCCGCTCGGGCAGCCCGGCGCGCAGCCAGGCGGGCGCGGCCTCGTCGCCGATGAGCACGAGCGGTGCGGTGCTGTATCGGCGGCGAGCGTCGGCGGGGCCGGGCGCCACGTCGAGTTCGAGAGCGTGCCGGGCGGCGAGGTCGACGACCCGGTCGAGCAGCGCGGGATCGTCGGAGACGAGCAATGGTCGGTGCACGGAGGGCTCCACGGGTCGTGAGCGGTTCGACTAACGGCGCTCACCGTGGCCCTATCGGGCCCTCGCCCGCTCGCGGCCGGAGCCGGATCTGTGGACAACCGGCCGCTTGTGGACGACGTGCCCAGAACGAACTCGATCTGTTAATGAAACCCCGACAAATCCGGTCAGTACGGGCGTAGCGGGGCCGAGGTACCGAAAGAAATAGCGAGACCGTGAACGCTCAACAAAGCATCCGGCGTCAATGCTGGCTAACCACCGCGCATACCGACGAAAGTCCCAGCCACCATCCAAAAGGCCATGTGGCTAAAATCCGGCAACCAGCACAGAAGCGGCTCACGGCAAAAGTGCCGGAGAAGGGGACGACCCCCGCCGGGGGGTGACGGGGGTCGCCGGGGGTTCGGCTCCGGGGGGGTCGAGCCGAACCCGCTCAGCGGTTACGGGGGGTGCAACCGCCGAGGGTCAATAACGGGTCTCCGCCATGCATGCTGACGTGAAACCTCGTCGCAAACATAAGCATGCCTGAGACGACCGCCATACGTCGAGTAGGACCGGCCCGCAACACGCCCAGGACACCAATCAATATTTCACTCTGGGGTAACTCAGGCGTGATCACCCGCGAGCCCAGCGTGATCCAGTCGGCCTTTGGACCGGCTTTGGACAAGTCCGGACACCGCGGGCCGCCGCGCAACGCTACACTTGCCCGCCGTGGGGCGTAGCGCCGCGTTTTTCGATCTGGACAAAACGGTGATCGCCAAGTCGAGTGCCTTGGCCTTCGGTCGACCGTTCTATCGCGACGGGCTGATCAGCCGCCGCGATGTCATCAAAGGCGCCTACGCACAACTGATTTTCCGCGTCGGCGGCGGCTCCGACGAGCAGACCATGGCTCGCACCAGGGACTATCTCGCGGCGCTGGTCAAAGGCTGGCGCGCCGAGCAAGTGCGCCAGATCGTGCGGGAAACGCTCGAGGAGCTGATCAACCCGTATATCTATGCCGAGGCCGCGCTGCTGATCGAGGAGCACCGCGCCGCGGGCCGCGATGTGGTCCTTGTCTCGACCTCCGGTGACGAGATGGTCAGGCCTATCGGCGAGCAGCTGGGCATCACCGACATCATCGCGACGCGCATGAACGTCGGCGACGACGGCTGCTACACGGGCGAGATCGACTTCTATGCGGCCGGCCCGAACAAGGTCGTCGCGGTCAAGGAGCTCGCCACCGAGCGCGACTACGATCTTTCGGCCTGCTACGCATACTCCGACTCCGTCACCGACGCCGGGCTGCTCAGCCTGGTCGGGCACCCCACCGCCGTCAACCCCGACCGCGCACTGCGCCGGATCGCGGTCGAGCGCGGCTGGCCGATGCTCGAGTTCCGCCACCCGATCCCGCTGGGCCGCCGCCTGCGCGAGCGGCCGGCGGTGCCGGTGGCGGCGGCCGCGCTCGGGCTGGGGGCGGCGGTCGCGATCGGCCTGGCGCTGTACAGCAGGCATCGCAAGGCGCGCGCGGCCCAGCTGGCCGCCACCTGAGCCCCACCAGTCACAGATTGCCGGGCGGGGCTTCCGATCGTGGTGAGGGCGGCGTAGAAAGAAATAGCGAGGTCAGAGACCTCGTGCACGGCCGCCGGGCACCCACGAGCGACCAGCCGCGGTAAGGCGCGTTGCAGCGGATCCGCGAGGACTGTTGCGAACGGACTTGAGGTGCACGCTTGGTAACCCGGTCGGACGTGTGTGACGGCGCCTCCGCAATCGAGGCGCCGTTCACTGTGTCCGGGCTGTAATAACCGCAGGCCAAAACGGGGCAGACGGATTTGGGGACGCGTTCTAGGCTGGCGCAGCCCTACCCCGATCCATCCCCGGAGGCAACACCTATGAACGCTGCTCTTGGCGAGATCAGCGAGGGCCAGGAGCTGGCCTACATCGGCCTGCTCTGCGTCAGCGGTCTCATCGCCGTCGTGATCGGCGCGATCGGCTTCGGCCTGACGTCGGTCGGTCAGCGAGTGCTCAACGTCGTGATCGGCGTGGCCTTCATCGGCTACGGGCTGTACCTGCTCATCGGAAACCCGGAGTCGGTCTACATCATCTGGTACGTCTTCATCATCCCGATCGTGCTGATCATCAACGTGGTCAAGGCCGCTCGGGCCCGCAGCAGCAGCAGCTGAACCGGGACAGGCCGCGGAGACCCCCTACTCCGCGGCCTTCTCGCACACCTCGAGCAGCTCCTCCGCGGCGCGTTCGGCCGCCGCCGCGTAATGGCGCAACCACGATCGAACGCCGTCGGGTGTACCGGTGGCAAAGGCATTGGCGGACCCGACGTACTCGGGCTCGCGGCTGCGGTGCCCGACATCCATCGCGAGCAGTCCCCGCGGGTCCAGCCCGCCCGCCACCAGCGTCAGCCGCGCCGCGGCCCGGGCAACGACCCCGTTGGGCCCGGCGAAGGCCTTGAGCGCCAGCAGTTCCCCGTGTACCACCGCCGCCTGCAACAGCACCGGCGCGCTCGTGCCCCCGGCCACCAGCGCGGCCAGCGCGTCCAGGCGTGGCGCGGCCGCCGGGTCGAGCGGCCGGCCCAGCTCACCGGCGGTCACCACGTCCCGCGCGACAAGCGTGTGCAGCTTGGCCAGCACCTGCCGCGGCGCCTTCGTCCACGTGCCAGTCAGGCCGTCCAGCGCCGCCGTGGCGCGCAGCGCGCCCTGCACGACGGGGTCGGTGACCACGCCGGCCCGCACGCCCTCCAGGTCGAAGCCGTGGGTGTCCAGCGCGGCGCTGGCGACGGAGGTGCGCAGCGCGATCTCCGCGGCGACCGGCCCGCCCGCGCGGCGCAGGGCCCGATGGCGCATGGCGGCGTCGACCGCCGCGCGGGCCTGGTCGAGCGCGGGGCGGACGTCGGCGAGATCCAGCAGCGGTGCGAGCGGGTCGGATGGCACCCGTTGACGGTATCGTGCCGCTACTGTGAACAAAGTTTAGAGAAGAGGCGCCTTCTTTTCTGTCACACCCCCCAACTAGCCTCAATGCGAGAGCTGGACCACATCGAGGAGCCATCTGCGATGAGCGAGACCTTGGAAAACCTTCTCAACGAAACACGGCAGTTCCCGCCGCCTGCCGAGTTCGCCGCCGCCGCCAACCTCACGGAAGGCGCCTATGCGGAGGCCCGGGCGGACCGCCTCGCCTTCTGGGAGCAGCAGGCGCACCGGCTGAGCTGGGCCAAGGAGTGGGACCAGGTGCTGGACTGGTCCGACCCGCCCTTCGCCAAGTGGTTCGTCGGCGGGCAGCTCAACGTGGCGTACAACTGCCTCGACCGCCACATCGAGGCCGGCCGCGGCGACAAGGTCGCCATCCACTTCGAGGGCGAGCCGGGCGACACCCGCACCATCACCTACGCCGACCTGCACCGCTCGGTCTGCCAGGCCGCCAACACGCTCACCGACCTCGGCATCGTCGCAGGCGACCGGGTCGCCATCTACCTGCCGATGATCCCCGAGGCCGCGGTCGCGATGCTCGCCTGCGCCCGCATCGGCGCCACGCACTCGGTCGTCTTCGGCGGCTTCTCGGCCGACGCGCTCAGCGGCCGTATCGACGACGCCAGCGCCAAGCTCATCATCACCGCCGACGGCGGCTTCCGCCGCGGCAAGCCCAGCGGCCTCAAGTCCATCGTCGACGAGGCGGTCGCCCGCACGCCGAGCATCGAGAAGGTGCTCGTGGTCCGGCGCACCGGCCAGGAGGTCGACTGGGACGGCGAGCGCGACCTGTGGTGGCACGAGACGGTCGAGACCGCCTCCACCGAGCACATCGCACAGCCGTTCGACGCCGAGCACCCGCTGTTCATCCTCTACACGTCCGGGACGACGGCCAAGCCCAAGGGCATCCTGCACACCTCGGGCGGCTACCTCACCCAGACGAGCTTCACCCACCACGCGGTGTTCGACCTCAAGCCCGACAGCGACGTCTACTGGTGCACCGCCGACATCGGCTGGGTCACCGGGCACAGCTACATCGTCTACGGGCCCCTGTCCAACGGCGCCACCCAGGTCATGTACGAGGGCACGCCTGACACCCCGCACCGCGGCCGGTTCTGGGAGATCGTGCAGAAGTACAAGGTGACGATCCTCTACACCGCGCCGACCGCGATCCGCACCTTCATGAAGTGGGGCGACGACATCCCGGCGGAGTTCGACCTGTCGTCGCTGCGCCTGCTGGGCTCGGTCGGCGAGCCGATCAACCCCGAGGCCTGGATGTGGTATCGCGAGCACATCGGCGGCGACCGCTGCCCCATCGTGGACACGTGGTGGCAGACGGAGACCGGCGCGATCATGATCTCCCCGCTGCCCGGCGTCACGGCGGCCAAGCCCGGCTCGGCCATGCGGCCCCTGCCCGGCATCTCCGCCGACGTGGTCGACGACCAGGGCCAGTCGGTTCCCAACGGCGGTGGCGGTTACCTCGTGCTCCGCGAGCCGTGGCCCTCGATGCTCCGCACGATCTGGGGCGACCCCGAGCGGTTCAAGGAGACCTACTGGTCGCGCTTCCAGGAGATGTACTTCGCCGGCGACGGCGCCAAGAAGGACAGCGACGGCGACCTGTGGCTGCTGGGCCGGGTCGACGACGTCATGCTCGTCTCGGGCCACAACATCTCCACCACCGAGGTCGAGTCGGCGCTGGTCAGCCACCCGAAGGTGGCCGAGGCGGCGGTCGTGGGCGCGACCGATCCGACCACCGGCCAGGCGATCGTCGCGTTCACCATCCCGCGCGGCGACGTCGAGACCGAGGGCGAGGCGGGCGAGGCCCTGATCCAGGAGCTGCGCAACCACGTCGCGAAGACCCTGGGCCCGATCGCCAAGCCGCGCCAGATCATGCTCGTGCCGGAGCTGCCGAAGACCCGCTCGGGCAAGATCATGCGGCGCCTGCTGCGTGACGTCGCCGAGAACCGCAGCCTGGGCGACGTGACCACGCTGCAGGACTCGACGGTCATGGACCTGATCTCGTCGGGCCTGCAGTCGGGCAAGTCCGAGGACTGACATGATCGGGCCCCGGCCGATTCGATCTGCGCGACGCGTCATCGAATCGGACTGGGTGCAATGAAAAGGGGCGGCCCCCGGGACCGGGGCCGCCCCTTGGAACGCGTAGGTGGAGCTACGCGTAGATCTTCACTGGAGTGTAGGTCTGGCGCGGGAAGATCTGCCCGACCTCCGCGTCCGTCAGGCCGAAGCGGCCCTGCGCGACCGAGCCGAACACCGAGAACATGTTGTTGTACTCGGGCACATCGCCGTTGACCAGGTTGTCGAGGCCGTTCCACGTGCCCAGGAGCTTGCCCGCCAGCTTCTTGCCGGACAACACGATCACACCGCCGCCGTGGCCGTGGTCGGTGCCGCCCACGTTCTCGGCGACGCGCCGGCCGAACTCGCTGGAAACCATCACGGTCACGTTCGCCGCGAGATCGGTGCCGAGGTCGTCGAAGAACGCGGCCATGCCGGTCGCGAGCTCGCCGAAGTGCTGGGCGAGGTACCCGCCGCGGGTGCCCTGGTTGTCGTGGGTGTCCCAGCCGCCCATGCCGATCGTCGCGATGCGCACGTTGGCGCCGCCCTTGATCAGCTGCGCGAGCTCCTTGAAGGCGTTGCCGACGCCGGTGTACTTCACGCCCTTGTCCGGCGTGTAGCCCGCCTGGGCCAGCTTGCTGGCGAGCGTGAGCGCGTCGATCCCGGCCCGGACCGGGGTCGCGATCGGGTGGTCGACGCCGGTGAAGAGCGTCTTGATCGCATCGACGGTCGGCTGCTTGTACTTGCCCTCGCCGTTGACGTTCAGCGAGGCGACGCTGTTCAGCGCGAGGGCACCGCCGCCGCCGACGAGCGACCGGGGCAGGGTCGAGCCGATGCCGACGGCACGGAACGCGGTACCGGGGCCGAGCTTGTCGGCCAGGTTGGTGAGCCAGCCCATACCGCCCGTCTCGGCCGGCAGCCCGCCGAGCTGGCAGGTGTCCTGCGCGGCGAAGTGACTGCGGTCGAGCCGGCGGTCGGTCACGCCCGGGAGGAACGCGAGCTGCCCGGCGTCGAGGTACGTCTTCAGCGGCGCGAACGACTCGTTCAGCCCGAACCCGCGCTCCAGCGGGATAGAGGTGCTGTCCGGCAGCGTGAAGCTCGGCCGGACGCGGTTCAGGGTCGCGTCGTTCATCGGCGCGAAGAGCGAGAGCGCGTCGGCCCCGCCGTAGAGGAACACGTGGATCAGCGTGCCCGTCGGGGTGGCCGCGAACGAGGCCTGCGTGGTGATGAACTGGCTCGTCGCCAGGGCCGTGGCCGTGGCCGCCGCGCCGACGAAGAAGCGGCGGCGCGTGACGCCCCGGCCGTCCTCCTGCTCATCCTCCTGGCGCGACAGCTCGAGGTACCGATCCCGGACGCTCTTCTGCTCTTCCTTCACGACCTCCGCCTCGGCCCGCAGGGCGGCCTCGAAGCGATTGGGACCGAGCCGAAGCAGGTCCGGGACCTCCGGGTGGAGCGAGTTGTGGTTCCGCACTGGCTTCTCCATGGTGTGCCGCCTACCGGAGGTGGTGGTGGGGAGTGGCGAAGATCGCGCGCACGACCGCCGCGATGCCGCCGTTGAACGTGGCGTCCACCGGGGTGGAGGCGGTCATCGTCAGGCTGACGATGTGCAGGATCGCGGTCTTGCGGTCGTTGTCGAGCGTGACGTTGATCAGCTTCTTGGTGAGCGCGTCGAGGTAGGCGCCCGCGGTGGCCGGCGGGTTCGGGATCAGCGCCTCGGGCTTGGTCCACGTGAACTGGCGCCGGCCGCCGGTGATCGCGGTGTACGCGTCGTTCCACTGGTTGACCATGGTGCCGGCCGAGGTCCAGGCGACGTACACGTCGGCGTACCCGTTCGGCGTCGGCAGCTCCATCGGCGCGTGGCCGAACTCCTCGAGCTTGCGCATGATGTCGCCGAGGCCCTGGACCATCGGGCTCATGTTCGTGTTGGTGGAGGTGAACGTCGCCGGGGCGTCGGCGCCGATCTCCAGCGCGCGGTAGGTGGCGGTGAGGTACTCGCCCGGCCGGCGCACCTTCTGCCCGACGGACTCCCAGAACTCCGTGCGCGACAGCATGGTCATCACCACCGCCGACATGTTGCTCTTCTTGTCGAGGTAGGTCTTGGCCATCGCATCGACGAGGCTCTTCGGCGGGACGTCGGACACGAACCGCGTCGCGAGGTTCTGCGCCATGTACTGCGCGGTGTTCGGGTGCAACGCGATGTACCGGAAGTACGCCTCCTGCACCGCCTCGCCGCCGGCCGCGTCGCCGTTCGGGTGGCTGAAGCCCATGATCTTCACGGGGCCGACGTAGTGCTGCTCCGGCCGGTACACGTACTGGTTGTCGCGAATGCTGCGCCCGGTCTGCAGCATGGCGGCCTGGCGCACGTCGGTCTCGTTGTACCCGTTGAAGGCCCCGACGGTGTAGAGCTCGAGGTTCTCGCGGGCGAGGTTCTCGTTGATCCGGTCCTTCGTGGAGTCCTGCTGGTCGAGGTAGCGCAGCAGCGCGGGGTGCTTGTTCGCGGCGACGAACATGTCGACGTAGTTGCCCAGCGCGTACTTGCGGATGACGTCGCGGTCGAAGGCCGCGCGGGTCAGCTCATTGCCGTCGTGGAAGGCCGCGACGTGCAGGAAGTCCTGGAAGAAGTCGACCATCATCTCGAAGAGCTGGCGGTCGGAGAAGATCTGCTTGGCGATCGCGTACCGGACGTTCTGGTCGTCCGCGTGGATGCCCTTCTTGTCCAGATCGTCGCGCTGGGCCTTGAGCTGGTCGTACGACATGGCGTAGGTGACGAGCTCGGCGTCGGCCTTCTGCTCGCCGCGGGTCAGCGCGATCGTCTCCGGCTTGAGCTGCTTGTCGATCCAGGCGTTGATGCCCAGCTTGTTGATGTCGCTGATGACCTTGGCGTTCGGCCCGAACGTGAGCCGGCTGGCCAGGTGGCGGACCGGGTCCTTCGTCGGCAGCACGGTGTTGGCCTTGACCACGGCGGCCTTGGCGGCGTCGGCGGGCGAGCCCTTCGAGGAGCCGGACGTGGGCGTGTTCTTGCGGATGCCCAGGCCGGCCTCGCCGTTCATGAGGCTCTGGTTCTGGTCGACGTACGCCGGGATCGTGTTGTCCACCGGCGCGTCGGCCGCGGCCGGGTCGGCGCCCGGGTGCGAGCCCTTGCCGAAGAACTGCGTCACCGCGTACGCGCCGCCGCCGATCAGCGCGGCCGCGCCGCCGCCGATCGCGATCATGGCGCCCCGGCGGCGCCAGCTGGACGGCGCCTCGTCGTCGTAGTCCTCGGCCTCGTCCAGGTCGGGCAGGGCGCCGCGGCCGCGGTCCATGGCGTTCAGGTCGTAGAAGTGCGGGCCGGAACCGCCGCGATCGGCGGGCATCGAACCGTTGCCGCGCGGGCCGGCGGAGCGGGGGTCGCCGTAGCCCGGCCGGCCGTAGCGACCGGTCTGGTCCTCGTAGCCGGACTCGTAGTACGAGTCGTCGGCATACGGGTCATAACGCTCGTTCATCTACAGGTCCCGATCAGAAGAATGGGGCGCGCGGTTGTCGTAGCGGAAGGTAGTGGCTGCTCAGGAGCCGCTCAACCGATGCTTGAAGCGCGCTGATCAGGACTTAAGACAATCCCGGTGACCCAAGGTCACCGGGATTGTGACAAGGACCTTGAATGCCGGTCTGAGCTGCTGAAACACTTGTAACAACAGGGCACTTAAGGATCGGTTTACACAGATATATTTAAGGTACCGCTGCAACTCCTGCGGTGCCCGATTCAGCCGGATTCGTCCAGTCGAATGTGGCGGTACTCCACCCCGCGGCACGCCGGCCCGGGGGCGATCGACATACGGCGTTCGTCCAGGTCGAGGACGAGCGTGAACAGCGACTCGCTTCGATCGGCGTCATCGACCTCCTTGCCCTCGTCGTGGCGGCAGATCGAGGCCGGGAACCCGCCGTGGTCGCGCAGCACCGCCTTGATCCGCTCCTCGCCGATCGGCCCGGTCCCCAGCAGCCGGCGTGCCCGGGCGGCACGGAAGAACGACGAGCTCCCGATCGACTTCAGCGTGTCGACGGCGGAGAGCGCGCTCTCGAAGTGGTTCGCGTGGGTGATCACGCCGTCGACCGGGTGCACGAATCCGACGTCGCCGGGGGCGACCTCGAGGTCGATCGCCTCGCCCGGGGTACCGCCGGGAAATGCCTGCCCCATCAGGAGATTGATGCTCGCACCGCGCGGGACGGAGCATACGGCCTGGATGGCGGCCCCGAGGTGCGGCTGCTCGAGCGCGGCGCGGAGCAGCACGTGGTACGGCACGCCACCGTCCCGCCGGTCCCGGGTGGTGCCGAGCATGTTGACACACACGCCCAGCCCGGCGTCGTTGAGCCCGGCCTTGGCGAGCATGCCGGCCTCGGTGAGCGCGACCACCCGCCGCCCGCGCTCGTCGGTCGTGTCGAGCAGCAGCGCGTACGGCCGCTGGTCCGGATGCCAGTCCCAGTTCTGCGCGAGCAGCGTGTGCCCGCTGGTGCTGCGCTCGCCGAGCACGGCCACCGCGGTGCACTCACCGGCCCCGGCACGCCGGTCGCTCCCGGCGTCGTCCGGGTCGACGCTGTAGATCAGTTCCGTGCGCCCGTTGAGCGCGTATATCTCGTCGACATTCACACCGGCGCCTTCGGCCACACCGTCGAGCATTTCGGCCACCCGCGGGGCGTGGCGGTGAGACGCCGCCCGGAACAACGCTCCGTAATCGCGAGCCCGCTGGACGTCAATGCCGACCGCGGCGAATCGGGCCATGTAGTTCGCGGTGTTCGCGACAATTGCGAAGGCGGCAACCGAACCGTAGGTGGTCCCACACTTACGTGGAGTACCAGTGGCGGAGATCAACGGCAGCGGCGGGAACATGGCCTGAACGCTAGCCGGTCGCCTGGCGTGATTTCGACAGCGTTAGCCCTACGCTGAGCGGCATGAACCCACCGGTAGACGACACGTGCGTCATGATCGACGGGCCATGGTCGCACCGATTCGTCAGCGCCAACGGCAACCGATTCCACGTGGTGGAGGCCGGCACCGGCCCGCTGGTGCTGTTCCTGCACGGGTTCCCCGAGTTCTGGTATGCCTGGCACAACCAGCTCCCCGCCCTGGCCGACGCCGGCTTCCGCGCCGTCGCCGTCGACCTGCGCGGCTACGGCGCGAGCGACAAGCCACCGCGCGGCTACGACGGCTACACCATGGCCGGCGACGTGGCCGGTCTCATCCGCGCCCTGGGCGAGCGCAGCGCCATCCTGGTCGGCGCGGGCTACGGCGGCATGATCGGCTGGGCGACCGCCGCCTTCCATCCGAAGATGGTCCGCCGCCTGGTGGTCCTGGGCGCGGCCCACCCCCTGCGCCTGCGCGCCGGCCTGGCCAGCGATCCGCGCGGGCAGCTGGCCGCGGCCAAGCCGGTGCTGCGCTTCCAGGTCCCGCGCTTCGAACACGTTCTGACCCGCAACGACGCCGCCCTGGTCGGCGACTACCTGCGCCGCTGGGGCTCCCCCGAGTGGACCGCCCGGGAGTCGTACCGGGAATACGAGGCGTGTCTGCGCTCCGCAATGCAGATTCCGCAGGCGGCCTTCTGCGCCCTGGAGACCTATCGCTGGGCCGTCCGCTCGGCGCTGCGCCTGCAGGGGTACCGATTCGTGAAGCTCCTGCAGCAACCGATCACGGCCCCGACTCTTCAGCTGCACGGAGCCCTGGACCCGGCCGTCCTGCCACGCACGGCGCAGGGCTCCGGCCGTTATGTGCTGGCCGAGTACGAATGGCGCCTGTTGCCGAATGCGGCCCACTTCCCGCACGTCGAGCAGCCGGATCTGGTGACGGGCGAAATCATTCGCTGGGCCAAGGCCGGCTGACTCTTTCTATACGCGGTATTCGCGCAGCTCAGTGACTTCCGCGCGCGGGGCCCAGCCCTGGTACACGCCGTAGTCGAACTCTTCGAGGCCGAGTTCGGCGGCGGCGGGGGCGCGGCCGCCGGTGTACTCCACGCGGAACCAGCCCTCGTGCTCGCCCAGCACGATGAAGGGCTGGTCGCGCCAGAGGCAGGTGGTGCGCACGTAGACGAGGTCGTCGATCTCGCCGCGGGCCACGATGCGCCGGTACCGGCCCGGACGGACCTCGTCGAAGCCGTCGCTCGCGTCGGGGCGGTAGAGGCGCACGTCATCGCCGTCGGGGCTGGCCTCGTACTCGGCGCCGAGCCAGCGGGCCGCGTAGCCGTCACGGATCACGGGACGTCCCTTCGCCAGGCGGGACCGTCGGCGTCGAGGCGCGCGATCAGGTCCTGCCGGCCGTCGCGGCGGAGGCGCCACAGCTCGGCGTTGTGCGGCAGACGGGCACTGTCGACCTTGAACTCGGCGATCACGTCGTTCGTCTCGCTCGGGGCGAAGCCGTTGCCGCGGAAAGGCGGGCGCTCGATGACCCAGCCCTCCATGGCGCGCATGGCCTCCTGGGACGAGCCGCCGTACGGGATGCGGTACAGGTCGCCGCGGTACGCGATCCAGCGCAGGACGTAGGCCTCGTCGGCGTCCGGCTTGAACGAGGACCCGGCGTAGCCGAGGCCGAGCGCGTTGTAGATCTGCTCCGGCGTCTCGAGATGAGCGACCTCGCCGGCCCGGTGGACGAAGCCCGACACGCGGTCGTAGTTGCGCTCCAGGTAGTACGAGAGCTGCTCGGGCGAGATCGGCTTCTGCATGACCTGCTCGAGGGCGGTGCCCGGCGGCTCGTACGCGGGACGCTTCTCCGGCTGCGGCTCGGGCGCGGCCGCCGGGGCGACCGGCTGCTCGTCCGGGTCGTCGGCGCCCAGGCCCATCTCGGCGGCCCAGCTCGCGAGCTGGATGACCTCGGCGCCGGGCAGCACCGCGCCGGACGGCGACTCCGGGTTGATCGCGAACGCCAGCTGGTCGCCGGGCGGCCACTGGCGGATCAGGCGCGCAAACTTGATCCAGCTACCGCGCGCGTCCTCGCCGAGACGCTCGGTCATGCGCTCCTGCGACGTGAACACGACGAGGTGCGGCAGGCCGTTCATGTGCTCGGTACGCCAGTTCGACGGCTCCACCGGCCCGTCGCCGGTCCAGAACGGGATCAGGACCTTGGCCAGCAGCAACGTCGACAGGAACCGGTCGGTGCTGTTGGCCTGGACGGCCTCGAACAGGTCCTTCTCGACCGTGTTCGCCGGGTGGAACTCGGCCTCGGGCACGCTCGCCTCGGGCGCCGGCGGCGTGACGACCTCGGCGTCGACGATCTCGTCGTGGAGCCGCACCGGCACGTCGTCGACGATCTCCGGCTCATAGACCGGCTCGCTCTGGTACGCCCACGAGAACCCGGCGTCCTGGCTCTCCTCGGCGGCGGCCTGGTACCCCGGCCCGGCGCTCGGCAGAGAGTCCTCGATCACGGGCCGGAAGCCCGGGCCGCCGGTCGCCTCGGTTTCGAGCTCCACATCCGGCCTCGGCAGGTCCTGGACCACGGCCTGCTGGAAGTCGGGGCGCTCGGCCTCGCCGTCCTCGAAGAACGAGCGCAGGGCGGGGGACGGCTCGGGGGTGGGGCTCGGCTCGGCGTCGCGGGCCGAGCCGGACAGGAAGAACGAGCCGGTGTTCTCCTTCTCGTCCTCGTTCGTGGTGGATTCGAAAGTGCCGCCGCCCGAACGCGTGTCGATCCACGGCGCGGGCTCGGACCAGGTCGCGGCGGGCTCGTCCGGGGCGTCGGCCGGCGGGTGCTCGGCCAGTGCGTCCACGCCCGAGGCGAACGAGGGCTGGGCCGCGTCGGGCTCGGAGCGGAGGTCGGCGAGCGCGGCGTACGGGTCGCGGATCGGCGGGTCGTCCGACCGGGACGCGGTGAACGCGTTGAACGGCCGCGACTCCGGCTCGTCGTCGAAGAAGGGCCGCTGCGGGTCGCCGGGTGCCTCATCGCCGTCGCCGAAGAGCGACCGTGGCGGCTCCGCGGGCGGCTGGAAGAACGACGACGGTACCTCGGCCCGCCCGGTGAAGAACGCCCCTTCACCGGCGGCATTCTCCGGCGGTTGCTCCGTCGACGGCCGCGCGTCCCAGGCGGAGAACGCCGGCTCGGACTGCTGCTGGTCGCTCGATACGGTGGGCGCGCTGTTCTCCCAGGCGCTGCCCATCCACGAGCCGGGCGCGGGCTCCGATGCCTCGGGCTCGGGCTCGTCGGCAAAGAACGGGTGCTCATCGAGGTCGGAGCGCCCGAACCCGGCAGTGCGCGCCCCGGCGGCGAGGTCGCCGAAGGGCTTGGCCGGGGTCTCATCGGCCTCCGGGCTCTCGATGTCGAGGCGGCCGAAGCCGGGCCGGTCGAACACGGGCCGATCGAACGGCAACGGCTCGTCGGACTCCTCGGCGACCGGAGCCCCGGAGCCGGGCGCACCGGCACCGAACAGTCCTGATCCCGGTACACCGGACGATCCGGGAGGCGCCGAAGAGGCGGGCGGCACCGACGGAAGATGCGGCGCGGCCAGAACGTCGGAAACCGGCGGCGCGGGAGGCATCGCGGCCGCGGCGGGCTGCGACCACGACTGGCCGCCGTTCTGCTCGCCGGACTGGAAGGCCTCGCCACCGCTGCGGGCCACGAGCCCGGGCCGCCCCGGACGCACGTCGGCCGACCCGGTCCACCCGGAACGAATCGGCTGCGTCGACTCACCGGGCGGCGTCGGCTCGCCGGAACCCGGACGCGACGGCAGCGGGTCACCCGAACGATAAGCGCCGGGCTCGGGCCGCGAAGGCAGTGGATCACCGGAACGGAACGCGGCCGGCTCGCCCGATCCGGGACGCGACGGCAGCGGGTCACCCGAACGATAAGCGCCGGGCTCGGGCCGCGAAGGCAGCGGGTCACCGGAACGGTACGGAGCCGGGTCGCCCCCAGCCCGCGGCGCCGCCCCACCCGGACCGGGCCACGGCGGAAGAACCTCGCCCGAGAGCGGACGCGAGGGCAGCGACTCACCCGAACCGGGGCGCGTAGGAAGTGGCTCCCCCAGCCCGGGGCGCGAGGGCAGCGGCTCGCCACCGCCCGGTACGGGTCGGGACGGCAAGCCCTCTCCACGGCCCGGACGCTGCGGCAACGTCCCGCCGGGACGGAAGGCCGGCGCCGCATCGGCCTCGGGCCGCGAGGTCTGCGGCTGGCGCGTCGGCAACGGCGGCCCCGACGCGACCGGAAGGTCCGGCGGCGGCTGCCAGGCGGCCGGAATGACCGGATCCGCGTGCTCGGTGTAGATCTCGCCGAGGCTGCGTGCGGGCTCGCGGCGCGGCCAGTACCGACGCGGATCCCCGTCGTCTTCCCCACCACCACCGGGCCGCGAGGGAAGCCCGGAGTCACCGCTACCAGGCCGCGAAGGAAGCCCGGAATCCCCGAACGGACGCGAGGGCAGGCCGGAATCGCCGACCGGACGGGAAGGCAGCCCAGGATCGCCAAGGGGCCGCGGCGCGAGACCGGGGTCGCTCAGCGGACGGGAAGGCAGCCCGGAGTCGCCCACAGGACGCGAGGGAAGCCCGGAGTCGCCCACGGGCCGCGAGGGCAGGCCGGAGTCACCGACAGGACGTGACGGCAGCCCAGGATCGCCCAGCGGACGCGGCGGCAGGCCGGACTCGCCCAGCGGACGCGAAGGCAGCCCAGGGTCGCTGAGAGGCCGCGGCGCGAGACCGGGGTCGCTACTGGCCGCGCGCGATGGGCGACCGGGGAGGCCGGGCGACGGCGGCGTACCGTTGCGCCCCCGGTCCAGGCCCGTGAACAGCTCCCGCTCGCCCGGCACGTCCAGCGACTTGCGGTCCGAGTCGTCGAAGAGCCCGCGCGCGCCCGGGAACGACGCGCGGCCGCGGATCGCGCCGGCGCCCGGGGCCGGCGCGGGCGAGGTCGGGCCGTTCTCGGCCGGCGGAACCGGAGCGACAAGCGGAACCGGAGCCGGTGGCGGAACCGGAGCGGGCGGCGGAACCGGCGCGGGCCGGGCCGCGGCGGGCGGCGGAACCGGAGCCGGCCGAGCCGCGGCGGGCGGCGGAACCGCCGACGGGGGCGTGAAGGGCCGTCCCGCGGAACGCCCGAAGTTGATCGGACGATCCGCCCGAGTGGGCAGGAAAGCCCCCGGAGGCGCAACATCCGGCGGCGGTACCTCACGCCGCGGCGGCACCGTCGACGCCGGCGGGGCCGAGGGGCCCGGCTCGGTCGCCTTCAGGCGCTGGCGCTCGATCGGCGTGGGCGCGGGCTGGTTCGGCACGCCGCGCACCGGTACCTGGGCCGTCGCCCGGGTCCGCGAGGACGCCTGCTCCATGCGCGCCCGCGCCCCCAGGGTGCGACCGGGCAGGCGAACGTCGCCGCGGCTGATCTGGGTCACGAACCACGACGGCAGGTAGCCCTCGACGGGCAGGCCGGGGTTGACGGCCAGCCACCACTCGACGTTGGGCCAGATCCCGGCGAGGTCGCGGAACGGCACACGACGGTGCGTGCCCGGGTGCCCCGCGAGGCACTCCTGCAGCGCGGACGTCGATGTGAAGGCCAGCACATGCGTGCGGCCCTCGGTGGTCCACGTGCCCCACCCGCCCTCGCTGTCCGAGGACTTGTCGGGTGCGATCGGCAGCAGGACGTCTGTGCGCGCCAGGATGCGGAAGTACTGCTCCTGGTCGTTCGCGCGCAGCGCATCACGCATGGCGACCTCGGCCTCGGTGGCCGGTTCCCACTCGCTCAACGGCCACCCCCTCTTCGGGCTCGAAACCGCCGCGTCGCCGAAACCTAACCTATATGGCCACGGCAATTCGAGGGGTGCGACGCGGGCAAGCGCTCCGGCCAGCATAGCGATCGAACGCGGGGGGCTCACAGGCCTGTCTCATTCGCGGCACCCATACGGGCCGTTCGACGCCTGAACCGGCCGAGACGGACTACGGGAGCACCGCGACGGGGCAGCCCATCGATGCCTCAGCGCCTAGCATGACGCACATGGCTCGCCGGCGCGCGCTATCCGCTTTGGCGGCTTTGTCGGTTTTTGCAGCAATGTTCGGCATGAGCCCGATCGCGTACGCCTGGGCGCCCGGCACCTGCCCGAGCCGACCGCACCTGCCCGCGCCCACGCCGTCGGGGGTGCCGTGGCCCCTGCAGCGGTACGACCAAGCAAGGCTCAACCCCCTCGCCGACGGCCACGGCATCGTGGTCGCGGTGATCGACTCCGGCGTCGACGCGCGCAACCCGCAGCTGCGGGGCGCCGTCCAGCCCGGCCCCGACCAGCTCGACGGGGGCGACTCCGTCGTCGACTGCGTCGGGCACGGCACCGGCGTGGCGGGCATCATCGCGGCCCGCCCGTCCCCGGCCACGCCGTTTCGCGGCCTGGCGCCGGCCGCCACGATCCTCGCCCTGCGCGTGAGCGAGCAGGTCGAGGCCGACAACGGCACCCTGACCGGCCGCCGCGGCACCCCGGCCGGCCTCGCCGCCGCGATCCGCGACGCCGTCGGCCGCCGCGCGCTGGTCATCAACCTCTCGCTGGTGTCGTACTCCGACGATGCCGCCGTCCGCGACGCCATCGCGTTCGCGCGGGACAGCGACGTCGTGGTCGTGGCCGCGGTGGGCAACGGCGCCGAGCAGGGCAACCAGACCCCGTACCCGGCGGCGTACGACGGCGTCATCGGCGTCGGCTCGGTCGCGGCCGACGGACAGCGCGCTCCGACCTCGCAGACCGGCCCGTACGTCGATCTCGTCGCCCCCGGCGCCCAGATTGTGACGACGGCAACACCGGACGGCTGGGCGACCATGGACGGCACCAGCTTCGCCGCACCTTTCGTGTCGGCGGCGGCCGCGCTCCTTCGCCAGTACCGCCCGGAGCTCTCCGCCCCCGAGGTCGCCGCCCAACTGATCGCCACCGCGGACGGCGGCCATGCGGGCCCGGGCTACGGCGCCGGCCTGCTGAACCCGTACCGCGCGCTCACCGAGCGCACCGGTGCCTCCCCGAACCCGCCCGCCCGCTCTCTGGCCCGGCCGGCCCGCGACGCGACGGCGACCGGGCGCGCCACGGCCACCCGTACGTCGCTGACCTGGGCCCTGAGCGGCCTGACGGCGATCCTGCTGGCGGTGACCCTGGCCGCGATCCTGCCTCGGGGCCGTCGCCGGAGTTGGCGCCCCGGCCTGCACGACTGACGAGGACGGCGCCTCTCGAGGAGAGCGCAGCCAGGGACGAAAGATGGCGCCATCGAAGAAGCACCACCAAACGAAGCGACGCCCTCGAAGAGGCGCCGCCGACGAAGCCGACGTCCCCCAAGAGAGCGCGGCACACGAGGACGGCGCCCCTTCAAGAGAGGCGCCGCCCTCGAGCGGCGGTCAGCCGCGGCCCGGGAAGAGGTGCGTGTTGCGCGCCTCCGTCTCCTGGTACCGCTGCATCGCCCGCTCGACGCCCACCTTGATGTCTCGCAGCATCTGGGCCAGGTCGCCGCCCGCGCGCTCCCAGTTCGCCTGACGCAGCGCGTACGCGTCCTTGGCGTCGCCCTGCCAGCTCGCCGTAAGGCGCTTGCCGAGCTGCGACGCCTCGTCGAGGCGCGAGTGCAGCGTGTTGAGCGCGCTCTGGATGGACTGGCCCGCGTGCTCCAGCGCGCCGAAATCGACTACCAGCGTGTCATCCATGAAGACCTCCGGGTTCAGCCGCCGAGCGCGGACAGGTCGGTGTTGCCGGCGCGGCGCATGGTGCCCGCGGCCTCGACATCGGTGGCGTTGTAGTTCCGGCCCGCGGTGCGCAGGCCCTCGGACGTCTCCAGGAGGTTGCGGTTGAGCACGTCCTGGTCGGTCTTGAACGCGAGCTTCACCTGCTCGAAGGTGCGCCCGCCGGCGCCCTGCCAGCCCGTGCGGGTCACCTCCAGCTCTCGCATCAGCGTGTTGAGCATGCTCTGCAGTTCGCCATTGACCTGCTCGAACCGCTGCGCGGCCGCGTTGAGCTCGGCCTGTTGCGCCTGTGTCGTCTGCGCCACCGCAAAGTCACCCCGTTCTCGTCATGACATAGACACCGGACGATGCGAACCCGGATTCGCTCCGACCGTATCGGCGCCCGCCGATCCGCCACCAGACCCAAACCTGCGCTGTGGATAACTTCCGGCATTTCGCCCCTCTAAGATGTCCGGCATGGCGGAGGGCCGGTCATTCATCAAGTGGGCCGGCGGCAAGACGCGGTACGCGGCCCAGCTGGTCGCCGCCGCCCCGCCCTTCACCGGCCGGTACTGGGAGCCCTTCATGGGCAGCGCGGCCGTCTTCTTCGAGCTGCGCCCGGCCAAGGCGGTGCTCTCCGACGCCAACCCCGAGCTCGTGGCCTGCTTCCAGGCCGTCGCGGCGCAGCCGGAGGCGGTGATGGAGCGCCTCGACGCGATGGCGAACACGCCCGAGCAGTTCGCCCTCGTCCGGCGCCAGGACCCGGCGAGCCTGGGCCCGGTCGAGCGGGCCGCCCGGGTCATCTACCTCAACAAGACGGCGTTCCGGGGCCTGTGGCGGGTCAACCGCCGCGGCGGGTTCAACACTCCCTATGGAGCCTATGACCGGCCGTACTATCGCCGCGAAACGCTCCTCGAAGCCTCCCAGGCGCTCGCCGGGGCCGATGTGCGCCTGTGCGACTTCGCCGAAGCGCTGCGCGAGGCGGCCGCGGGCGACTGGGTGTTCCTGGACCCTCCGTATCTGCCGGAGGGTGGGTTCGCGGATTTCAAGAGGTACACCCCCGGGCAGTTCCGGGATGGTGACCATGACCGGCTGGCGGCCGAAATGCACGACGCGTCGCGGCGTGGGGTGCTGCTGACGATGACGAACAGCGACACCGACGCGACCCGGCGGATCTACGAGGGCTTCCGCGCGACACGCATGGCGACGCGCCGCGACATCAACCTGCGCGCGTCCGCGCGGGCGAGCTTCGACCTGGTGCTGACGAACTACTGATCGGCGTCATCCCGCGACCGCGCCGGCCGCGCCCGGGTCGAGCGCCCGATCGGCGTCATCCCGCGACCGCGCCGGCCGCGCTGGGGTCGAGCGCCGGCCCCGCGGGCAGGAGCGCGACCATCTCGCCCGGCACGGCGACGGGCTGCTCGGCGCCGTACCCGAGCGCGCCCAGCGCATCGGGCACCGGCACCGTGTGGCGCCGTCCGAGGTCGGTGACCAGGGTGAGCACGCCCGAGTCGGTCCGCACCAGCGCGCCGGAGCCGGGCGGCACCAGCACACGGTCGGCGAGCACCGTGCCCTCCGTCGTGGCCGCGGCCGTGCGCACGGTGTGCGTGAGGTCCGGAAGTTTGGGGTCGATTGTGAGAGCATCGGCGGTACACACGGCGCGCGGAAGGCCCTCGACCAGCTCCGGCGGCGCGGAGGGCAGTGCACCGTCTCCGCCCGGGTCCGGTGCGAACGCCCTCACCGGCCGGCCCTGCACCAGCGCGGCGAACTCCGCGGGGCTGAGCGGCAGGAACTTCCCGCCGGGCTGCACGCTCCGCGTCTCGGGCGCGGCGAGCAGCAGCTGCGCCTGCAGCGGCGTGAGCGACGCGAGCCCGTCCGCGGTGAGGATGAACGCGTCCGTGCGCTGCCCGGCCGTGACGCTGTACAGCTGCCCGATCTTGCCGGTGGGCACCGGCGCGCCGCGATCCGCGACGTCCGGGGTGGCGAGATCGGTTCCGCTCGGTACCGCGTGCACCAGCGCCTGCGCCACCTCCACCGGCGCCCGCGCCGACCAGACGAGCGCGGGCAGCGCCGCCGCGGGCTGCCGGATGAGGTGCTTGAACCCGTGCCACAGCAGATAGGTCTGCCGGTCCGCGGCGGTTACGAGCAGGCCTTTTTCCCCCGCAGCGGTACCGCCGGAAGGGCCACCACCCACGAAGAGCACCGAGCCCGCAGGCGTCGAGCACACCGCCCAGCGCCCCTTGAGCAGCGCGGACGCGGGCGGCAGCGAACTCGGCGCGCCCGGGATCCCGAGCGTCTCGCCGCGCGGCGCGCCCGACAGCGCCGAACGGGGCACGACAACCGTCGGCGCACCGGCCGCGTCGAGGATGAGCAGCGCGGACGCCTGGTTGAGCACGGGGTGGAGGACCTCGCCGCGGTACACGAACAGGGCCCCCGTCTCCTGCTCGACGATGACCGCACGGTCGTTGCGCCATTTGCCAGAACTCCCGGGGCGCAGCGCCGCCACGGCCGCCGCTCCGCCGGCCCCGAGCGCGGCGAGCAGGACGCCCACGAGCGTGGCCCCAGCGACTCGGCGAAATGGCGGCTGGGCTGGGTCGGTGTCGCGTACGACGAGGGCGGAGACCACCCGCTGCACCATGAACTGGTACGACTGCAGCTGGTCCTGCCGCGACGCCATCGGCCCCCCAAAACTGTCATACCGGCGCCATACGATAAGCCCGTCCACTTCATCGGCGGGGGGCGATATGTCGGCGCGAACGCGAATAGTGCTCGCCCAGGGTGCGGCCGCACTTCTGGTCGCGGCCTGGGCGCTCGGCCGCACGTGGGCGCTGGTGGCTCTGCCCTTGGCCGTGGTGCTCGCGGCGACGGCCGTCCTGCGGCTCCGGCCGCGCTGGATCGGCGACGGCCCGCGGTGGGCGGTCCGTCGGCGCGGCCTGTCGCCCGGGGCCGGGCCGCGGTGGGCGGTCCGCCCGCGGTGGGCGCTCGGCCGGCGCGGCCTGTCGCCCGGGGCCGGGCCGCCGGGCCTGCTTGCCCTGGTCCGCCCGGGCGCGGCGACGTCGACCCTGGACGTGGACGGCGCGGACGTGGGCGTCCTCGAAGACACCGACGGCCTCGCCGCGATCGTGCGTGTCGGCGCCGTGTCCGACCTGCTCGGCACCGCCTTACCCCCACTGCCGCCGCTGAGCGCTCTGTTGCCCACGCCCGCGCGGGACGTGCCGGAGGTGCGTGTCCAACTGCTCGTCAGCGCAGTAACCGCCCCCGCCCCGTCGGCGACGCCGTCCGCCACGTCGTACCGGCAGCTCACCGAGGGCCGGGTGCTCGCGCACCAGCGAGTCCTCGTCGCCGTTCGGGTGCGCCGCGCGGGCGGTTACCGGCGCGCGGACCTGGAGCGGTCACTCCTGGCGGCGCTGCGCCGCGTGCAACGCCTCCTCACGAAGGCGGGGCTGCCGGCCCGCCCGCTGTCCGCCCCGTCGGCCCTGGCGGCGATCGCGGAGGCGGCCCAGCACGACCCGGCCCATCCCGTGCGCGAGACGTGGTCGGGCGTGCAGATCGGCGGCCTGCACCAGGCCGCGCTCCGGGTACGGCGCTGGCCCGACGAGGGCCCCCTGACGAGCCGCCTGCTGGTGCTGCCGACCTCGGTGACGACCCTGTCGCTCACGGCTTCTGCGGCCGGGGAGCTTGGCGGGACGGCGTCGACGTCTGATGCCGGCGGGCCACCGGTGCGGGCCGAACTCGTGGTGCGGCTGGCGGCACCGAGCGCGGCCACGCTCGCGCACGCGGTCGCGGCGCTGCGGCGGCTGGCCGAGGGCACGGGGGCCCAGGTCACGCGTCTCGACGGGGCGCAGCTGGACGGGCTGGCGGCGACGCTGCCGCTCGGCGGGGCCCCACCCGGCGACGATGCACTGCTCGCCGGCCTCCTGTCCGGGCACGACGGGCTGGCGCCCGGCGGCGGGGACCCGGTCAGCGTGAGCGCCCCGCGGCTGGCGGCGGCCGCGCCGATCGTGGGCGGCGAGGGGGTGATGATCGGCATCAACCGCCGCGGCGAGCCCATGGTCGTGCGGCTGTTCCGGCCCGAGCCGACGCGGGCGACGCTGATCGGCGGGCCGAGGTGCGCTCAGCTCGTCGTCCTGCGGGCGCTGGCGACCGGGGCGCGGGTGGTGGTGCAGTCGTCCCGGCCGCGCGCGTGGGAGCCGTTCCAGCGGGGGCTGGGCCCGTCGGAGGCCCTGGCCGTGGTACCGCCGGGGCGCCTGCCCGAGCCGCCGCCGGCCACCGCGACGCGACCCCAGCTACTGGTCGTGGACGTCGGCCCGGTCCCGGCCCGGGCGGCCCTCGTGCCGGAGAGCGCCTGGCGCACCGTCCTGTTCCTGCGCGACGAGCTGACCACGGCGGACGTCGACCTGCTGATCCGCTCCGACCTGGCCCTGCTGCAGCCGCTGAGTCCGCACGAGGCCGCCCTGGCCGGCGACGCCTTGGGCCTGGGCGCCTCGGAATCCTGGCTGACCAAGATCGACCCCGAGATGCTGGGCGTGGTCGTGAACCGGCAAACGGTGCGCTGGACCCGGCTGTCGACGACCCCGATCGAACTCCAGCTGACGGGCGGCCCGGCCCGCTGACCGCCGCAGACACGTCGGCGGCCCTCGCCCGCTGACCGCCGCACGCGGATCGGCGGCCCGACCCGCTGACCGCGGCGCGCAGACCGGCGGCCCGACCCGCTGACCGCGGCGCGCAGACCGGCGGCCCGACCCGCTGACCGCGGCGCGCAGACCGGCGGCCCGACCCGCTGACCGCGGCAGGCACATCAGCGGCCCGGACCACTGCTGCAGATCGACCCGCCGACGCCTAGCCGTGCCGATCAACGGCCGATCGTCCACGCGCTCGCCGTGACGGTCGGCCGCCTGTCGAGCCTGCACCTAGCCGTACGGCTCGGCGGCGCGGACGGGCCCTCCGAAATCGGCTCGGCGGCGCACCCGGGCAGATCGGCCTCCGCCCACCGTCCGACCGTGGGGATCGGGTTGCTGGCTGGTGGTCACCGCGCGGGAGGCATGGGACGGCGGCGTCGGGCTGGGCATCGTCCGAATCCTAGGGGCGGTTCGGCGAAGAACTCCGGCGCAAGAGGGGGCGTAGCGGGGTGTTCCGGACTGGCGGGTACGTGGCACGATCACCCGCATGGGAATCCTCATCCGGCTCGCTGTGAGCGCGTTCACGGTCTGGCTGGCGACGCTGGTGATCTCGGGGATCACTGTTGAGGGCGACACCGGCCGCAAGGTGCTCACGCTCGTCGTGGTGGCGGTGATCTTCGGGGTCGTCAACGCGGTGCTGCGGCCGATCATCAAGACGATCGGGTGCTTCGCGTACATCCTCACGCTCGGGCTCGTCTCGCTCGTCGTGAACGGGGCGCTGCTGCTGCTCACGAGCAAGATCGCCGAGGCGCTCGACCTGCCGTTCCACGTCGACAAGTTCTGGCCGACCGCCGTGCTCGGGGCGCTGTTCATCGGCGTGGTCAGCTGGCTGCTCAACTTCTTCGTTCCGGACGGCAAGGACAAGAAGCGCAAGCGGGACGACCGCGACTACGACCGCCGCCTGCCCCCGCCCCCGCCGCAGCAGTACGGCGGTGGGTACCAGCAGGGCCAGGGCCGCGGTAACCAGGGCTACGGCAACGGTAACCAGGGGTACCGCGACTACCGCTGAGGCCGGACCCGGTGACGAAGAACATTGCGTGAGGGGCGGGTTCCGGACCCGCCCCTTACCGTTGAAGGCATATGTTGTAGCCCGTGGACCCTCTGCGCCGTGGATATCTCTCCGCGTTGACCGCCAACGTGCTGTGGGGCGTCTTCCCGCTGTACTTCCATGCGCTCCGCCCCGCCGGCGCGGTCGAGGTGCTCGCGCACCGCATCGTGTGGTCGCTGGTGACGATGACGCTCGTGATCGTCGCCATCCGTCACTGGCGGCGGATCGGGGAACTGCTGCGGCAGCGGAAGCGCATGGCCGGGCTCGCGGCCGCGGCGGTCCTCATCGCCGTCAACTGGGGCGTGTACATCTTCGCGGTGAACACGGACCGCGTGGTGGAGGCCTCCCTGGGGTACTTCATCAATCCGCTCTTCGTCATCCTGCTCGGCGTGCTCGTCCTGCGGGAGCGCCTCCGCCCGCTGCAGTGGACCGCGCTCGGCATCGGCGCGGTCGCGGTGGTCGTGCTCAGCGTCGACTACGGGCACCTGCCGTGGATCGCGCTCACGCTGGCCGCGTCCTTCGGCTGCTACGGGCTGGTCAAGAAGCGGCTCGGGCTCCCCGCCGCCGAGGGCCTGTTCCTGGAGTCGGGCGTTCTGATGCTGCCTGCGCTGGTGTACCTCACCTGGCTCACCACCCAGCACCAGTCGACGTTCGGCACCGTCTCCGCGTGGCACTCGGTGATGCTGGCGGGCAGCGGCGTGCTGACCGCGGTACCGCTGCTGCTGTTCGCGGAGGCCGCCAACCGCGTGCCGCTCTCGGGGCTGGGTATTTTGCAGTACCTCACCCCGACCCTGCAGCTGATCATCGGTGTCGCGGTCTTCAGCGAGCCCCTCCCGCCCGCACGGCTGGCCGGGTTCGTGATCGTCTGGGCCGCGCTCGCCGTGTTCAGCTTCGACGCCATCCGCGTCGCGCGCCGCAACCGGGCCGAACGCGACGCGACGGCCGCGGTGCGTGAACCCGCGGTAAGTGTGCGCGAATAGTCGGAGAAAACGCGCAAAAGCCGCGCCACCCCAGCGGACCGCGCCTGGAAGCGGCCGCCCGCGGGGCGAGGAAGTGGCCATCGCCGGACACGGCCGAACGCGACGCGGCGGCCGCCTCGAAGGAAGCGGCCGCCGCGGCGGTGTGAGTGAGACAGGCGTTCGCGTCAGGTACGCAGGGACAGCAGCGGCGTCCCGTCGCCCTTGCGGATCTCGATGTGGTCGATGTTCGACTCCTTGATGTCGCTGTGCGCCGACAGCTCCATCTCGTCCCCCGGCCGCGCCGTCCAGGTGCTGACCTCCTCGGCCGGCCCGGACTTCGGCACCACGACGAGCGTGTACGACCACTTCGCGTACTCGTCGCCCTCGCCGTTCTTGTACGCGCAGCGCATCCGCACGGTCGCCCCGCCCGAGTCGGAGGAGACGGCCAGCGACGCGCTGATGGGCACGGTCGCGGCCACCTCGCGCATCGACTCGTAGTCCGGCTGCCCGACCCCTGCCGCACGGACCCCGATCACCGCGAGCACGCCCAGGAACGCGGCCACGAGCGCGGTGCCGGCCGTCTGCCAGCGCCGGCGGCGGCGGGCGGTGCGCCGGGCGCTCTGGGCCCGGTCGAGCACGCGCGGCAGCAGCGGGTCGACGGCGCTGCCGTTGACGGGCGCGGGCACGGCGGTGGGGCCGGCCCAGCGCGAGTCGGCGGGGCTGAGGGCCGGGCCGTCATCGGGCGTGACGGTAGGACCGGCCCAGCGCTGGCCCGGAACGGTCAGGTCGCGCTCGGAGTGAGCGCCGCCCTCCCGGGCGAGCCCCGCATCGGCCAAAAAAGGCGGCCCGTCCGCGTCCGGAGAGCCGTCGTCTGACGCCAGGGCGATCTGTGCGGCGATCTCCGGATCGAGCCGGCCGAGCAGGCCCGGCAGGTCGGAGAACTCCGCCACCTCCGCACGGCACTGCGCACAGTCGGCGAGATGCCGCTCGTATGCCTCGCGCTCGGGCGGCGACAACGCCCCCAGCACGTAGACGGCCGAGTCATGGAGGTGCTCACACCTCATTGCGTCACCCCCAACTCCTCTAGGACGACCTTCAGCGAACGCAGTGCGTAGTATGTGCGCGACTTGACCGTGCCCGCGGGCACGCCCAGCCGCTCCGCCGCCTCGGCCACGGAGCGCCCCTGGTAGAAGCATTCCACCAGGACCTCGCGGTGCGGGCGGGAGAGCCGGGTCAGCGCATCCGCGATCACCCAGGACTCCACCGCTCGTTCGGTCTCGTCGACCACCACCGGAGTCTCCGGCATCTGGTCGGTGTACACCTCACCCACCCGCGCCGATCGTCTTCGCCACGCGTCGATGGCGAGGTTGCGGGCAGTGGTGAAGAGCCAGGCTCGGACCGAGCCACGGGCCGGGTCGAGCGCCTCCGGGTGTTGCCAGGCCCGCAGCAGGGTTTCCTGTACGAGGTCCTCGGCCCGTTGGCGGTCGCCGCCGGTCAGTCGCAGGGTGTGCGCGAACAGCGCGTCGCCGTGCTCCGTGTGGAGCGCCTTCAGCAGGTCAGCATCGTCTCTACTCACGCTTCGTTATGTTTCCGATCCCTTCCACCAGCTTCTACGCACTAATACGCAGAGAGGTTCAGGTGGAGTAGACATGTCGCGGATGCGACAGTGCCACGGGTGATCGCGGGATTCCGGCATAACCGAAAAATCCGATAAGTCGCGGCGCGGAGTGCCCGACTTATCGGACCAAAGCGGTCACTCGGCGAGAACGGTCGCCAGGTGATGAGCCGTCGCCAGCAGGCGCGTACGCACCACCTTGGCCGAGGACATCAGCTCCGCCGGCGGCAGCGCGCACGCCAGCACCACCCGCCGGTCCTGATCGCGGTCGTTGACCACCATCACGGCGGCGCACGCGAGGCCCGGGCGGAACTGCCCGATCTCGATCTGCATCCCCCGGCGGTCGCCCGCGGCCAGGTCCGAGTCCAGCGCCTCCGGCGAGGTAAGCGTCGCCGAGGTGTAGGCGCGCATCCCGTACTCCTTGAGGAACCGCCACCGCTGGTCCGCGCTCATGGTGGCGAGCAGCGCCTTGCCGAGCGCGGTCGCGTGCGCGGCCTCGTCGTAGCCCGGCACGACATCGTCCGTCGGCGGGGTGCGCGGCCCCTCGGCCATCGCGGTCACCGCCACCCGGCCGCCCACGAAGCGGCCGAGATAGTGCGAGTACCCGGTCTCGGCCGCCGCACGGCGCAGGCGGTCGACGACGGCGCTCGGCCCGCGGAAGGCGAGCACGAGCTCGCGGTAGCGGTCAGCGATCTCCAGGCCGACGACGTAGGTGCCGTTCTCCCTGCGGATCACGTAACCCTCGTAGGCCAGAGTTCGCACCAAGTGATAGGTGGTGGCGACGGTGAAGTCACATCGGCGCGCGATCTGCTTCACTGTCAGACCACGGGGCGACTGGCCAACCGCCTCCAGCACTCGTAGGGCCCTCGAAACGCTTCGGATGAGATCCGAGGGTTCGGCTTGTGGATCTCGCACCGCCGCCCTCCCCAGCCGCAGCAGTAACTGGAGTCACACCATATGAAATCGGAGAGGGTCGAGGGAACAACCTGATCATTTATGGCGCGAGGTCAGGGGATGTACGAGGGCTGCGCATAGCGATGAATGCACCATATTGGACATAGGCCTTGTGCTACTCATGGCACGACACGCCGATGTATCACAGTAATGGCCCTAAGTAAGGGTCGTACGTCTGAGTAAGTAATGGCCTAGTAAGTAGGTACTTGGCGCAGAAGTGCGCATGCCACACTTCGGGGCGTCATCACGCCGTTGCGACTTGTTGCCGGGTCGGGTATCCCGCCAGGTGGCGTTGAGCAACGTGCAGGCGGCGAGCATGGCGCGGTCCCAGCCGGTACCAGCCCATGCCACCGGCCGGCGCCCGGTGAAAGTCACATTGACGGGCGTCGGTCGATGTCGGGAAACGTCAGTTGGTGCGGTCCGCGATGAAGTCGCAGAGGGACTCCAGGGCCACGCGGGCCGGCACCTCGGGGAGCACCGCCAGGGCCCCGCGAGCGGCATCGGCGTAGCCGCGGACGGTCTCGCGGGCCTGCTTGAGGGCGGCCGAGTCGCGGAGCAGGCCGAGCGCCTCGGCGTGCAGGTCGTCGTCGGTCACCGGGCCCGCCGCGAGGATGTCGCGCAGGCGAACCGAGGCCACGTCGTCGTCGGAGGACGCCAGCGCGTACAGCACCGGGAGCGTCGGCACCCCCTCGCGCAGATCGGTGCCGGGCGTCTTGCCGGACTCCGTGGCGTCGCTCGCGATGTCGATCAGGTCGTCGGAGAGCTGGAAGGCGATCCCGAACGTCTCGGCGAACGTCGCCAGCGCCTCGACCTGCTCCGGCGGGCACCCGCCGAACATCGCGCCGAAGCGGGCGCTGGTCGAGATGAGCGAGCCGGTCTTGTGCTCCAGGACGCGCAGGTAGTGCTGGATCGCGTCCTCACCGTCCAGCGGACCGGTGGTCTCGTCGATCTGGCCGTGCACCAGGCGCGAGAACGTGCTCGCCTGGATCTTGACGGCGTCCACGCCCAGCTCGGCGGCGAGGTCCGCGGCGCGCGAGAACAGGTAGTCGCCGACGAGGATGGCCAGCGCGTTGCCCCAGCGGGAGTTGGCGCTGGGCGCGCCGCGGCGCACCTCGGCCTCGTCCATGACGTCGTCGTGGTACAGCGTGGCGAGGTGGGTCAGCTCGACGACCGCACCGGCGATGACGACCTCGCGGGAGGTCGCGTCGCCGAACTGGGCGGCCAGGCCCACGAGCAGCGGGCGCACCCGCTTGCCGCCCGCGTCGACGAGGTGGCGGGCCGCCTCGGTGACCATCGGGTTGGCGCTGTGCACGGAGTCGATCAGCACCGCCTCGACGTCCCGGAGGATCGCCGTCACGTTGCGCTCAAGCTCCGGATCGGCCAGCGTCAGGCCGACCGAAGCAACCGACTGCACGGTTCCCGTACTCACCACAGCTCCAACGATGCCATACGAACTTCCGACTCCCGATACAGGGACGTCCCCACGTGGCAGGCCACGGGGGACGTCACCGTCGGGTTTTGCCGACAGGTTAGCCGAGGAACTTCCCCGCGTGCTCCGTGACCTCGAGCAGTGCACCGGGCGCGATGCCCAGGACCAGCGTCGCGACCGTCCCGATGACCAGCGCGGCCGCCGTCATGGCGCCCGGGATGGACACCGCCGGCGTGGTCTCGCCCGGCTCGGACAGCCACATCATGACGACCACCCGCAGGTAAGGGAAGGCGAGGATGGCGGAGCTCACCACGCCGGCGATCACGAGCCAGGTCTGGTGGCCGTCGACACCCGCCGCGAACACGCCCACCTTGGCGGTGAAGCCGCTGGTGAGCGGCAGGCCGGCGAAGGCCAGCAGGATGAACGTGAAGAGTGAGGCGTACAGCGGCGAGCGCCGCCCGAGCCCCGCCCAGCGCGACAGGTGCGTGGCCTCGCCGTCCGCGTCGCGCACCAGGGTGACGACACCGAACGCGGCGAGCACGGTGAAGCCGTACGCCACGAGGTAGAACAGCGAGCTGGAAAGGCCCTTCTCGTTGAGCGAGATCACGCCGATGAGCACGTAGCCGGCGTTGGCGATCGACGAGTAGGCCAGCAGGCGCTTGATGTCGGTCTGGGTGACCGCCAGGATCGCGCCGAGAATCATCGTGAGCACCGCGATGGTGCCCAGCACCGGCTGGATCGTCCACTCGGTGCGGTGGAAGCCCACGTAGACCAGGCGCAGCAGCCCGCCGAAGGCGGCGACCTTGGTGCAGGCCGCCATGAGCGCGGTGACCGGCGTCGGGGCGCCCTGATACACGTCCGGCGTCCACACGTGGAACGGCACCGCGGCCGCCTTGAAGAGCAGACCGATGGCGAGCATGGCCAGCCCGACGTACAGCAGGATGTCGTCCTTGCCCCCGGCCTGGATCGCCGAGTCGATCGCCTTGAAGTCCACCTGGCCCGCGTAGCCGTAGACGAGCGCGATGCCGAACAGGAAGAACGCCGAGGCGAACGAGCCCAGCAGGAAGTACTTCATCGCGGCCTCCTGCGACAGCAGCCGCCGGCGGCGAGCCAGCGCGCAGAGCAGGTACAGCGGCAGCGAGAAGACCTCGAGCGCGACGAACATGGTCAGCAGGTCGTTCGCGGTGGTGAACAGCAGCATGCCGCCCAGGGCGAACATCGTCAGCGGGAAGACCTCGGTCGCCCCGCCGGCGCGCTGGGCCTGCTCACGGTCGCGGTCGGTGTTGGCCGTGACCGCCGCCTGCGCGACGAACGCGCCGCCCGGCTCCAGCGTGCGCTCGCCGATCAGCAGCAGCGCGACGATGCCCAGCACGATTATCGCGCCGGACAGGAACAGGCCCGGCTTGTCCACGGCGACCGCGGTCGAGGCGGTGATGACCGGGTTGTCGCCCTGGCGGATCACCATGACCAGCGCCGCCACGAGACCGGCCAGCGCCAGGGTGAGCTGGACGGTGTGCCGCACGCGCCGGGGCACGAAGCCCTCGACGAGGACCCCGACGCAGGCGATGCCGAAGAGGATCAGCATCGGCGCGAGCGCCGCGTAGTCCAGGTGCGGCAGTTGGAGTTTGTCGTTCACTTGCCGGCCTCCACGGTACCCACGGTGGCTTTCGGGTCGGTCTTGCCGACGTCCTGCATGGTCGCCTTCACCGCCGGATTGATCACATCGGTCAGCGGCTTGGGGTAGAAGCCCAGCAGCAGGATCAGGGCGATGAGCGGGGCGACCACGACCGCCTCGCGCACCGACAGGTCGCGCCCCATGGCCTTGATCTCGGCCAGCTTCGGGTTCGGGGTGCCCTGCGTGGTGCGCTGGATCATCCAGAGCACGTAGCCGGCCGCCAGGATGATGCCGGCGGTGGCGATGATCGCGACCGTCTTGTTCACCGTGAACGTGCCGATGAGCACCAGGAACTCGGAGACGAAGGGCGAGGTGCCGGGCAGCGCCAGCGAGGCGAGGCCGGCGATGAAGAACACGCCCGCCAGCACCGGCATGAGCTTGCCGGCGCCGCCGAAGTCCGTCACCAGCGCGCTGCCCCGGCGGGCCACCAGCATGCCGACGACCAGGAACAGCAGGCCGGTCGCGAGGCCGTGGTTGACCATGTACAGCACCGCGCCCGTGCCGGCCTGCGAGGTGAAGGCGAACACGCCGATGCCGATGAAGCCGAAGTGCGCGATGGACGTGTACGACACCAGGCGCTTGAGGTCCTTCTGGCCGATCGCCACGAGCGCGCCGTAGATGATGCCGACGAGCGCGAGCGTGAGCCCGAGCCACGCGAAGTCCTTCGACGCGTTCGGGAAGAGCGGGAGGCAGTACCGCAGGATGCCGAACGTCCCGACCTTGTCCAGCACGCCGACCAGCAGTGCGGCCGCCCCGGCCGGCGCGGCGCCACCGGCGTCGGGCAGCCAGGTGTGGAACGGGAAGAACGGCGCCTTGATCGCGAAGGCGAGGAAGAACCCGAGGAACAGCCAGCGCTCGGTGTTGGTGGAGAAGTCGGCGTTGACCAGCGTCTGCCAGTCGAACGTCTCCCCGCCCAGCACCCACAGCCCGACCAGCGCGGCGAGCATGAACAGGCCGCCGAGCAGGGAGTACAGGAAGAACTTCACCGCCGCGTACTGCTTGTTCCGCCCGCCGTACGAGCCGATCAGGAAGTACATCGGCACGAGCATGACCTCGAAGAACACGTAGAACAGGAACACGTCCTGCGCGGCGAAGACGCCGATCATCGTGCACTCGAGGGCGAGCAGCAGGGCGAAGTACGCCGGCACCGACCGCTTGCTGGTCTCCGCGTCGTGCCACGAGGCCAGGATGACCAGCGGCACCAGCAGGGCGATCAGCGCGATCATGACGAGCGCGATGCCGTCCACGGCGAAGGTGAACTTGGCACCCCACTGGGGGATCCAGGTCCAGGAGTCCTTGAGCTGGAAGCGGTCGCCGTTCGGCTTGAACTGGGCCCACAGGCCGACGCCCAGCCCCAGGACCACGACCGACCAGGCCAGCGCGACGCGCTTGGCGAGCTCGGGCTTGTCCTTGGGCAGCAGCGCGACCCCCGCCGCGCCGACGAGCGGCGCGGCCGTGAGGACGGTCAGGTAGGGGAAGTGGCTCATCCGAACCTCACCGCAAGCGTGGCGGCCACCACGAGCACCGCACCTCCAAGAATGGAAAGGGCGTAGGAGCGCACGAACCCGGTCTGGGCCCGGCGCAGTCGGCCCGATCCGCCGCCGACGCCCGCCGCCAGGCCGTTGACCAGCCCGTCGATGCCGCGGTTGTCGAGGTAGACCAGGGCGCGGGTCAGGTAGCGGCCGGGCGCCTCGAACACGATCTCGTTGAACGCGTCGGTGTAGAGGTTCCGGCGGGCCGCGGTGACCAGAGGCCCGGCCGGCTCCTCCTCGAGCGCGGTGCCCTTGTTGAACAGCGCGACGGCGAGCAGGCCGCCGACCGCGGTGAACAGGAGCGACAGCGTCGTGATGAGCCAGGGTGCCATCACCGGGGCGTGCTCGGTGTGCTCGGCGCCGTACACCGGCGTCAGCCAGTCCGGAACGGAAGTCTTCAGGAGGACGCCGGCGAAGACCGAGCCGACCGCCAGCAGGATCAGCGGGATCGTCATGATCTTCGGCGACTCGTGCGGGTGCTTGATGTCGTCGGTCCAGCGCTTCGGGCCGTGGAAGGTCAGCCAGAACAGCCGGGTCATGTAGAAGGCGGTCAGGCCGGCGCCGAGCATCGCGGCGCCGCCGAAGAGCCAGCCCTGCCAGCCCTCGCGCTCGAAGGCCGCCTCGATGATCGGCTCCTTGGTGAAGAAGCCGGACAGGCCGGGGAAGCCGATGATCGCGAGCCAGCCCAGGCCGAACGTGGCCCAGGTGATCGGCATGAGCCGCCACAGGCCGCCGAAGCGGCGGATGTCGGTCTGGTCGCGCATGCCGTGCATGACCGAGCCCGCGCCGAGGAACATGCCGGCCTTGAAGAAGCCGTGCGCGAGCAGGTGGATCAGGGCCAGCGCGTACGCCGCCCCGCCGAGCCCGACGCCCAGGAACATGTACCCGATCTGGCTCACCGTCGACCAGGCCAGCACCCGCTTGATGTCGTCCTTGGCGCAGCCGATGATGCAGCCGATCAGCAGCGTCAGCGCGCCGACGGCGACCACCACGGTCTGCGCGTCGGGCGAGGCGTCGAAGATCGGGTGGGAGCGGGCGATCAGGTACACGCCCGCGGTCACCATCGTGGCCGCGTGGATCAGGGCCGAGACCGGGGTCGGGCCCTCCATCGCGTCGGGGAGCCAGGCCTGCAGCGGGAACTGGCCGGACTTGCCGGCCGCGCCGAGCAGGAGCAGCAGCGCGATCGCGAGGACCGGGCCCTTGCCCAGGCCGCCGACGCTGTTGAACACCTCGGCGTAGTCCACGGTGCCGAGGTAGGCGAACATCATGAAGATCGCGATCGCGAAGCCCGCGTCACCGACGCGGTTCATCAGGAACGCCTTCTTCCCGGCGGTCGCCGCGCTCGGGCGCAGGTACCAGAAGGAGATCAGCAGGTAGGAGGCGAGACCCACGCCTTCCCAGCCGAAGTAGAGCATCACGTAGTTGTTGCCGAGGACCAGCAACAGCATCGCCGCGATGAACAGGTTGAAGTAGCCGAAGAACTTCCGGCGCCCCGGGTCGTGCTCCATGTACCCCACCGCGTAAAGGTGGATCAGGGAGCCGACGCCGGTGATGAGCAGCACGAACATCGCCGACAACGGGTCGAACAGCAGGCCCAGGTCGACGTGGAAGGTGCCGACGCCGATGTAGTCCCACAGCTTGATCTCGACGCCCGAGCGGTTCTCCAGGCCCCGGAGGGTGAAGAAGTACGTCAGCCCGAGCACGAATGAGGCGGCGACGCTGAGCACGCCGAGCCAGTGGCCCCAGCGGTCGGCCCGCTTGCCGAGCAGCAGCAACACCGCCGCGCTGGCCAGCGGGATCGTCGGGAGCAGCCAGAACGAGCCCAGCCACCCGGACGCCGCCGTGAAGGTTGTGTCCACCACCCGCTCCTTTAGTACTTCAGCAGGTTCGCGTCGTCGACGCTGGCCGAGCGCCGAGTCCGGAAGATCGACATGATGATCGCCAGGCCGACGACGACCTCGGCCGCCGCCACGACCATGACGAAGAACGCCATGATCTGCCCGTCGAGCGTGCCGTTGATCCGGCTGAACGTGACCAGCGCGAGGTTGGCCGCGTTCAGCATCAACTCGATGCACATGAACAGCACGATCGCGTTCCGGCGGATGAGCACGCCCACCGCGCCGATCGTGAACAGGATCGCCGCGAGGACGATGTAGTACGTCGGAGTCACTTCTCGGTCCCCTTCGGTGCGACGTCCGCGGACGTCAACTCCCGGGTCGGCAGAATCTTGGAGATGCTGCGGTCGGCCGGCGTGCCGTCGGGCAGTCGCGCCGGGGTCGCCACCGAGTCGGAGCCGGCGAAGACGCCGGGGCCGGGCTTCGGCGCCGGGTAGTTGCCCGGGCGGAAGCGCGCCACCATGCGCTCCGGCTGGCTGACCTTGTCTTCCTTGCGCTTCTCGGTGTGGGCCAGGATCATCGCGCCGACCGCCGCCGTGATCAGCAGGGCGGACGTGACCTCGAAGACCCAGACGTACTTGGTGAACAGCAGGCGCGAGATCCCGATCACGTTGCCGGCCGAGTTCGCGTCGACCAGACCCTTCGGGTCGGAGTCGCCGAGCGCCCGGTAGAGCCCGATGCCCAGCAGCAGCGCCAGGCCGAGGCCCAGGAGGCTGGCCGCCATCCGCTGCCCGCGCAACGTCTCGATCAGCGAGTCCGAGGAGTCACGGCCGACGAGCATGAGCACGAACAGGAACAGCATCATGATGGCGCCGGTGTAGACGATGATCTGCACCATGCCGATGAACGGGCCCGCCTGCAGGATGTAGAACACGCCCAGGCTGAGCATCGTGATGATGAGCGACAGGGCGGAGTGCACCGCGTTGCGGGCCCACACCATGCCGAGCGCGCCGAGCACCGCCATCGGGCCGAGGATCCAGAAGGTGACGGCCTCGCCGCCCTTCACGTCGCCCGCGGACGCAAGCGTCTGCAGCGCCAGGGTACTGGTCACGAGTGGACCCCCTTGTACCGCTCGGCACCGGCGGAGGTGCCCGGGTTCTCCAGCGCGCCGACGTAGTAGTCCTTCTCGGTGTCGCCCAGCCGCATGTCGTGCGGCGGGCGCTCCATCCCCGGCAGCAGCGGCGCGAGCAGCTGCTCCTTGGTGAAGATCAGGTCGCGGCGGTTGTCGCGGGCCAGCTCGTACTCGTTGCTCATGGTGAGCGAGCGGGTCGGGCAGGCCTCGATGCACAGCCCGCAGAAGATGCAGCGGGCGTAGTTGATCTGGTACGTCTGGGCGTAGCGCTCACCGGGCGAGAAGCGCTCGTCCTCGGTGTTGTCCGCGCCCTCGACGTAGATCGCGTCCGCCGGGCAGGCCCACGCGCACAGCTCGCAGCCGATGCACTTCTCGAGCCCGTCCGGCCAGCGGTTGAGAATGTGCCGGCCGTGGTACCGCGGAGCAACGACCTTGCGCTCCTCCGGGTACTCCTCGGTGACCACCTTCTTGAACATGTGCGAGAAGGTGACCCCGAACCCCTTGAGGGTTCCACCAAAGCTCATGCCACCGCTCCGCTTCGCTCGGCGCCGGCATGAGACAGCGGCTGCAACATGATTCGCTCGCTTCGCTCACTCATAAGTCAGCTCTCCTTGCCGGTCGGGACGGTTTCCCGCTCGACGATCACGCGCTTGGCCCGCGGGCTGGGCGGCACCTCGAGGTTCATGGGCGGCAGCGGGAAGCCGCTCGCCCCACCGACGCGGCCGTCCGGATGGACCGGCGGCAGCTCGACGCCGGCGCCCCGCCGGGAGCGCTGGAGCGCGACAAGCGCCAGGACCAGCACCACGAGCACGACGATCCCGATGATCACGCCGGTGCGGGCACCGGTGCTGATGCCGCCGTTCTGCAGCACCCGGATGCCGGACAGCGCCAGGATCCAGACCAGGTTGGCCGGGATGAGCACCTTCCAGCCGAAGCGCATGAACTGGTCGTAGCGCAGCCGGGGCAGCGTGCCGCGGAGCCAGACGAAGACGAACAGCAGCAGCAGTACCTTGATCGTGAACCACAGCACCGGCCACCACCCGTGGTTCGCGCCGTCCCACAGCGAGAGCGGCCACGGGGCGCGCCAGCCGCCGAGGAACAGCGTCGTGCACAGGCCCGAGACGGTGACCATGTTGACGTACTCGGCGAGGAAGAACAGCGCGAACTTCAGCGACGAGTACTCGGTGTGGAAGCCGCCGACCAGCTCCGACTCGGCCTCGGGGAGGTCGAACGGGGCCCGGTTGGTCTCGCCGACCGCGGAGGTGAAGTAGATCAGGAAGCTCGGGATGAGCAGGATGCCGTACCAGGCCGGCAGGTGCCAGGTCATGCCGAAGACCTCCGCGGTGCCGTTACCGGCCTGGGCGGCGACGATCTGCGACGTCGACATCGTGCCCGAGACCAGGAAGACCGAGACGATCGACAGGCCCATCGCGACCTCGTAGGAGATCATCTGGGCGCTCGAGCGCAGGCCGCCGAGCAGCGGGTACGTCGAGCCGGAGGCCCAGCCGCCGAGCACGACGCCGTAGATGCCCATCGAGGAGCAGGCCAGCACCAGCAGCACGGCCACCGGGATGTCGGTCAGCTGCAGCGGCGTGTGGTTGCCGAAGACCGACACCACCGGGCCGAACGGGATGACCGAGAACGCGGTGAACGCGGTGATCGTCGAGATCACCGGCGCGAAGAAGAAGACCACCTTGTCCGCCAGGCGCGGCATGATGTCTTCCTTGAACGCCAGCTTGAGCCCGTCGGCCAGCGACTGCAGCAGGCCGAAGGGGCCGTTGCGGTTCGGGCCGGGCCTCACCTGCATGCGGGCCACGACGCGGCGCTCGTACCAGATGGCGAACAGCGTCATGACGACGAGGAACGCGAAGATCACGACGACCTTGGCGAGGACCAGCCACCAAACGTCCTGGCCGAACTCGTCGAGGTTGCCGGCGGCGGATGTCATCTCGTGCTACCCCCAGTGCTGATCTCGACCAGCGCGCCCTCGGTCACGCCGAGCGTGCGGCGCAGGGTCGAGCCCGGTGAGTTCGTCGGGATCCACACGACCCCGTCGACCATGTCGGTGACGAGCGCCGGCAGGGTGATCGCGCCCCGCTCGGTGCCGACGGTCACCGCGTCCCCGTCCACCACGCCGAGGTCGGCCGCGGTGCTCTTGGAGATCCGGACCACGGCCGGGCGGGCGGTCCCGGCCAGGTGGCCGTCGCCGTCCTGCAGCGAGCCGCCGTCGATCAGGTGGTGCCAGGAGGCGAGGACCGCCTGGCCACCGGCCGGCTTCGCGGGCGCGCCCGGCGCCACGTCCGGTGCGGTGCCGCGGACCAGGCTCGGGTTGCCCGCGCCGACCGTGCCGACCGCGACCGTGCCCGGCAGCGGCAGCCGGGCCAGGGCGGCCAGCTGGGCCCGGACCGCCTCGACGTCGCCGACGCCGAGCTGCACGCCGAGCTCGCGGCCCAGCGTGTCGAGGACGCGGGCGTCGGTCATGGCCTGGGTCTTGAGCACGGTGCCGAACGGACGGACCCGGCCCTCCCAGTTTACGTAGGAGCCGGACTTCTCGACCGCCGGGGCGATCGGCAGGACGACGTCGGCGCGCTTGGCGACGGCGCTCATCCGCAGCTCCAGGCTGACCACGAAGCCGACGTTGGCCAGGGCCTCCTCGGCCGCGAGCGGATCGGCCAGGTCGGCCGGGTCCACGCCGCCGACGACGAGCGCGCCGAGCCGGCCCTCGCGGGCGGCGGCGACGATCGCGTCGGTGTCGCGGCCGGACGCGCTGGGCAGCACGCCCGCGTCCAGGCCCCACGCGGTGGCGACCTCGCTGCGCGCGGCCGGGTCGAAGACCTGGCGGCCGCCCGGCAGCAGGGTCGGCAGCACGCCGGCCTCGACCGCGCCCCGGTCGCCCGCGCGGCGCGGGACCCAGGCGAGGCGGGCGCCGGTGGACTCGGCCAGGCGGGCCGCGGCGGACAGGCCGCCGGGGACGCTCGCCAGGCGCTCGCCGACGAAGATGAGCGCGCCCTCGGCCGACAGCGCGTCGCGCAGCTGCTCGGACGCGCCGAGCACCTCGGCCTCGCCGCCGGGGGCGGTGAGGAGGACCGTCGTGCCGAGCTTGCTGTACCCGCGGCTGACGAACGGGGCGACCGCGTAGCTGGGCAGGCCGCGCTTGAGGTACACCTTGCGCGCCCGCAGGAAGATGATCGGGCACTCCTCCTCGGGCTCCAGCCCGACGAAGACGACCGCGGGGGCCCGCTCGATGTCCGCGTAGGTCACGTCGGCCCGCCCGACGACGTGGGAGCCGAGGAACTCGGTCTCCTCCGCCGACAGCGGCCGCGCGCGGAAGTCGAGGTCGTTGGTGCCGAGGGCGACGCGGGCGAACTTGGCGTACGCGTACGCGTCCTCGACGGTCAGCCGGCCGCCGGCCAGCACCCCGACGCCGCCGTTGTCCTTCGCGGCGGCCAGGCCGGCCGCGGCGACGCTGAACGCCTCGGGCCAGCTCGCCGTGCGCAGCTCGCCGGTCTTCGAGTCGCGCACCAGCGGCGTGGTCAGGCGGTCGGTGGCGGTGACGTACTGGAACGCGAAGCGCCCCTTGTCACAGTTCCACTCCTCGTTCACCGCCGGGTCGTCGCCGGCCAGGCGGCGCATGACCTTGCCGCGGCGGTGGTCGGCCCGCTGGTCGCAGCCCGCCGCGCAGTGCTCGCAAGCGTTGGGCGTCGACACCAGGTCGAAGGGCCGGGCGCGGAAGCGGTACTGCGAGCTGGTGAGCGCCCCCACCGGGCAGATCTGGATCGTGTTGCCCGAGAAGTAGCTGTTGAACGGGGCGTCGCTCCCGGGCGAGTCCGGGTCGCCCCGGAACACGCCGATCTGCTCGTTGCTCGAGCGCTCCATCAGGTCGATGAACTTGTCGCCGGCGATCTCGTCGGAGAAGCGGGTGCAGCGCTGGCAGAGCACGCACCGCTCGCGGTCGAGCAGCACCTGCGTGCTGATCGGCAGCGGCTTGGGGAACTCCCGCTTGTGCTCGACGAACCGCGACTCGGACTGGCCGTTGCTCATCGCCTGGTTCTGCAGCGGGCACTCGCCGCCCTTGTCGCAGACCGGACAGTCGAGCGGGTGGTTGATGAGGAGGAACTCCATGATGCCCTCTTGGGCCTTCTTGGCCACCTCGGAGGTCACCTGGGTCTTCACGACCATGCCCTCGGCCACCGGCTGGGTGCACGAGGCGACCGGCTTACGCTGGCCCTCGATGTCGACCAGGCACTGGCGGCAGGCGCCGGCCGGCGCGAGCAGCGGGTGGTCGCAGAACCGCGGGATCGAGATGCCCGCCTGCTCGGCGGCCCGGATGACGAGCGCACCCTTGGGCGCCTCGACCTCGACGCCGTCGATGGTGAGCTTCACGGTCTCGGTCGCGGGAACCACGTCGGTCATCTCAGTGGGCTCCTACCAGCTCGCCGTGGAACATCGGCGCCTTGCGGCCCTCGATGTAGTCCAGGTAGTCCTGCTTGAAGTACTTGATCGAGGACGTCACCGGGCTGGTCGCGCCGTCGCCGAGCGCGCAGAACGAGCGGCCCAGCAGGTTGTCGCAGGCGTCCAGGAGCGTGTCGAGGTCCTGGAGCGTGCCCTGGCCGGCCAGGATGCGGTGCAGGATGCGCACCATCCAGTAGTTGCCCTCGCGGCACGGCGTGCACTTGCCGCACGACTCGTGGTGGTAGAAGGCGATCCAGCGGTAGGTCGCGTAGACGATGTCGTCCTGGTCGGAGAAGACCTGCACCGCGGTGGTGCCGAGCATCGTGCCGACGCTCATCATGCCCTCGAAGTCCATCGGGGTGTCGAGGTGCTCGTCGGTGAGCATCGGCGTGGAGGAGCCACCCGGCGTCCAGAACTTGAGCTGGTGGCCGTCCTGCATGCCGCCGGCCAGGTCGATGAGCTGTCGCAGCGTGACGCCGAGGCCGCACTCGAACTGGCCGGGGTTGTTGACCCGCCCGGAGATCGAGTAGATCTTCGGGCCCGGCGACTTCTCCGTGCCCATGCTGCGGAACCACGCCGAGCCGCCGAGCACGATGTACGGCACGCTGGCGATCGTCTCGACGTTGTTCACGACGGTCGGGGAGGCGTAGAGGCCGTGGGTCGCCGGGAATGGCGGGCGCAGCCGGGGCTGGCCGCGGTAGCCCTCCAGCGAGTCCAGCAGCGCGGTCTCCTCGCCACAGATGTAGGCGCCGGCGCCGCTGTGCACGATCAGGTCCAGGTCGAAGCCGCTGCCGAGGATGTTGGAGCCGAGGTAGCCCTTGGCGTAGGCCTGCTCCACCGCCGCCCGCAGCCGCCGGGCCGCGTGCACCGCCTCGCCCCGGATGTAGATCGCGGCGTAGTTCGCGCGGATCGCGTAGGAGGCGATGATGACGCCCTCGACCAGCGCGTGCGGGTCGGCCATCATCAGCGGCAGGTCCTTGCAGGTGCCCGGCTCGCCCTCGTCGGCGTTGACCACGAGGTAGTGCGGCTTGCCGTCGTTCTGCGGGATGAAGCCCCACTTCATGCCCGTCGGGAAGCCGGCGCCGCCGCGGCCGCGCAGACCGGAGTCCTTCACCAGCTGGATCAGGTCGTCCGGGTGGGCCTTGAGCGCCTTGCGCAGGGCCGAGTAACCGTCGAGGCGCTCGTACACGTCGAGCTTCCACGCGTCCGGCGAGAGCCAGCGCTTGGTGAGCACCGGCGTGAGCCTCGACAGCGAGTCCTGCGAGGGCTGGTAGTCCACGGCCATCAGGCCTTCGCCTCCTTCTGCGGCAGCGGTCCGTCGCCCGCCGGCTTGCCGTCCGATGCCGGCTTGGGCGTCGATGCCGGGGCCGCGGGCGGCGCCTGCTTGGCGGCCGCGTCTTCCTTCTTGGCGATCGGTGTCTTCGGGTCGAAGCCCGGCACCGAGATGCCGAAGCGCTCGGCGAGCCGGTTACCCGCGAGGGTGGGGGCGCCGGCCGGCCCGTCGGCGATGACCTCGTCGCCGCGGTCGTCGGCGAAGCCGGCCAGCTGGACCGCCATCTCCTTGAGCGTGCACAGGCGGGTGCCGCGGCTGGGCTGCGGGCGCTCGCCGTCCTGTAGCTGCTTGACCAGCTTCAGCGCGGTGTCGTCGTTGACCTGGTCGAAGAACTCGTAGTTGACCGTCATGACCGGCGCGTAGTCGCAGGCCGCGAGGCACTCGGCGTGCTCCAGCGTGATCTTGCCGTCGGCCGTGGTCTCGTCGTGCCCGACGCCGAGGTACTCGCTCACGGCCTCGTACGCCTTGTCGCCGCCGAGCACGCCGCACATCGTGTTGGTGCAGACGCTCACCAGCCAGTCGCCGGTCGGCTTGCGCTTGTACATGGTGTAGAACGTCGCGACCGCGCCGACCTGGGCCTTGGTGATGCCCAGGATGTCGGCGCAGAAGGCGATGCCGTCCGGCGAGACGAACCCCTCCTCCGACTGCACCAGGTGCAGGAGGGGCAGCAGCGCCGAGCGCGAGCGGCCCTCGGGGTAGCGCGCGATGATCTGACGCGCGCGCTCGCGCGTGAGGTCACTGAACACCATTAACGATCACACCCACCCATGACGGGGTCGAGCGAGGCGCCGCCCACGATGACGTCGGCGAGCAGGCCGCCCTCCGCCATCGCCGGGATCGCCTGCAGGTTGATGAAGCTGGGCTCGCGGTAGTGCACCCGGAACGGGCGCGTGCCGCCGTCGGAGATCGCGTGCACGCCGAGCTCGCCGCGGGGCGCCTCGATCGGCACATACACCTGGCCGGGCGGCACCCGGAAACCCTCGGTCACCAGCTTGAAGTGGTGGATCAGGGCCTCCATCGACTGGCCCATGATCTTGGCGACGTGCTCGAGCGAGTTGCCCAGGCCGTCGCCGCCGACCGCCAGCTGCGCCGGCCACGCGATCTTCTTGTTGGCGATCATGATCGGGCCGGGCTCGAGCCGGTCCAGCGCCTGCTCGACGATCCGCAGCGACTGGCGCATCTCGTTGAGCCGCACCTGGTACCGGCCCCACGCGTCGGCCGTCGTCGCGGTCGGGACCTCGAAGTCGTAGGTCTCGTACCCGCAGTACGGCTGGTGCTTGCGGATGTCCCAGCCCAGGCCGGCCGAGCGCAGCACCGGCCCGGTGATGCCCAGGGCCACGCAACCGGTCACGTCGAGCACGGCGACACCCTGGGTGCGCTCGCGCCAGATCGTGTTGCCCGAGAGCAGGTCCTCGTACATGTTGATGCGGTCCGGCATCCAGCCGAGCAGCTCGCGGATCTTCGCGATCGCCTCGTCCGTGACGTCCTGGGCAAGGCCGCCGGGGCGGATGTACGCGTGGTTCATCCGCAGGCCGGAGACCATCTCGAAGATGTCGAGGATGTACTCACGCTCGCGGAAGCCGTAGATCATCATCGACAGGGCGCCGAGCTCCATGCCGGTCGTGGCGAGCCAGACCAGGTGGGAGGAGATCCGGTTGAGCTCCATCATGAGCACACGGACCGTGCGGGCCCGCGCGGTGATCTGGTCCTCGATGCCGAGCAGCTTCTCGACCGCCAGGCAGTAGCCGGTCTCGTTGAACATCGGCGCGAGGTAGTCCATGCGGGTCACGAACGTGGTGCCCTGGGTCCAGTTGCGGAACTCCAGGTTCTTCTCGATGCCCGTGTGGAGGTACCCGACGACGGTCCTCGCCTCGGTGACCGTCTCGCCCTCGAGCTCCAGCACCAGGCGCAGCACCCCGTGGGTGGACGGGTGCTGGGGGCCCATGTTGACGACGATGCGCTCTTCGGACCCGGCCTCGTTGACGATCGTGTCCCAGTCTCCGCCGGTGACGGTGAAGACCTTGCCCTCGGTGGTTTCGCGGGCGGCGGCGTAATCGGTGGTCACAGGTAACTCCTCCGCTGGTCCGGCGGCGGGATCTCCGCACCCTTGTACTCGACCGGCACGCCGCCGAGCGGGTAGTCCTTCCGCTGCGGGAAGCCCTCCCAGTCGTCCGGCATGAGAATCCGGGTCAGGTTCGGGTGGCCGTCGAAGACGATGCCGAACATGTCGTAGGTCTCCCGCTCCTGCCAGTCGGCGGTCGGGTAGACCTGGGTGACGCTCGGCAGGTGCGGGTCCTCGGCCGTCACGGCGGCCTCGAGGCGGATCCGGCGGCGGAACGTCATCGACGTCAGGTGGTACACCGCGTGCAGCCGCCGGCCGTCGCTGCCGAGGTAGTCGACCCCGGACACCGAGGAGCACAGCTCGTAGCGCAGCGCGTGGTCGTCCCGCAGCGCCTGGCAGACCTCGGCGATGCGCTCCGGCACGATGTGCAGCGTCAGCTCGCCCCGGTCGACGACGATCCGCTCGATCGCGTCGTCGAAGCCCGGGAAGGCCTCCTCGAGGGCGTCCACGACCTCGTCGAAGTCGCCGCCGAAGGGCCGCGGCGAGTCGAGCTCGACCGCGCGCCGGCGGCGCAGGCCGCCGAAGCCCGACGTGTCGCCGCTGCCCTGCACGCCGAACATGCCGCGCCCGGCGCCCGTCGACGGCGGGGTCTGGGCGGGGGCACCCAGCTGGGCGCCGACCGGCTCTACGTTCGTCACTTCGACCCTCCGGACAGGTTCGCCCGCTCTTCCATCCACTTCTCGATGCGCAGCTGCTCCTCGCGGCCCGCGGCGACGGCCTTGGTCCACTCGGCGCGCCGCGCCTTGTCGAAGCGGTAGCTGGACGGCATCGCGCCGGGCGCGACCACCGGGGCGCCGTCGCGCTCGACCCGCGCCTCGATCATGCGGCGGCGCCGGTCACCCAGCGGCTCGGCCATGACCTTGTCGTGCAGGCGCAGGATGGCGTCGATGAGCATCTCCGGCCGCGGCGGGCAGCCCGGCAGGTACATGTCCACGGGCACGATGTGGTCCACGCCCTGGACGATCGCGTAGTTGTTGAACATGCCGCCGCTGGAGGCGCAGACGCCCATCGAGAGCACCCAGCGGGGCTCCGGCATCTGGTCGTAGATCTGGCGCAGGACGGGGGCCATCTTCTGGCTCACCCGGCCGGCCACGATCATCAGGTCGGCCTGGCGCGGGCTGGCCCGGAAGACCTCCATGCCGAAGCGCGCCAGGTCGTAGCGCGCGGCGCCGGTCGCCATCATCTCGATGGCGCAGCAGGCCAGGCCGAAGGTGGCCGGCCAGAAGCTCGCCTTGCGAGACCAGTTGACCAGCTTCTCGACCGTCGTCAGCAGAATGCCGGTCGGTACCTTTTCCTCGATGCCCATGGCTCAGTCCCAATCCAGCCCGCCGCGGCGCCAGACGTAGGCGAACGCGACGAACACGGTGACGATGAACAGCACCATTTCCACGAACCCGAACAGGCCGAGCGCGTCGAAGTTCACGGCCCACGGGTACAGGAAGATGATCTCGATGTCGAAAACGATGAACAGCATCGCGGTCAGGTAGAACTTGACCGGGAAGCGGCCACCGCCGACAGGCTGCGGGGTCGGCTCGATGCCGCACTCATAGGCGTCGAGCTTCGCGCGGTTGTATCGGCGCGGCCCGACGAACGGTGCGGCCGCCACCGAGAACAAGGCGAATGCGGCGGCTAGGGCGAAGAGCCCAAGAATCGGTACGTACGGCGCCAGCGACATCGTGCTGCTCCGTCCTTTCGGCGAGCCCACGGGGCGGTCGGCTCCGGGGACCACTCAAGCTGTATGCGGTTTAACACTATTCGGTGATACCTGGACGGCTTCGTCCGGGGCACCCCAAATGCGGCCTTGGCCAGTACGTTTGGGGATCAGGCGGCTGGCGCCAGGCGGGTCATGGCGTTGATCACGCGGTCCATCGCGTCGCCCCCTCGCGGGTCCGTGAGGTTGGCGAGGAGCTTCAGCACGAACCGCATGAGGGTCGGGTGGGGCATACCGTGCTTGGTGGCGATCCGCATCACCTGCGGATTGCCGATGAGCTTCACGAACATGTTCCCGAGCCGGTAGTACCCGCCGTAGCGGGCCTTGAGCTCGGTCGGGTAGTTGGCGAGCACCCGCTCGCGCGCCGTGCCCTGCGGACGGGCCAGCGCCTGGATGGCGATCTCCGCCGCCAGCTCGCCGGACTCCATCGCGTAGGCGATCCCCTCGCCGTTGAAGGGGTTGACCATGCCGCCGGTGTCGCCGACGAGGAGCACACCCCGGGAGTAGTGCGGCACCCGGTTGAAGCCCATCGGCAGCGCCGCGCCCTGGGCCTTGCCGTCGGCGTTGGCCGGGTCGGACAGGCCCCAGTCGGCCGGGGTGTTGTCCAGCCAGTCGGCGAGCAGCGTCTTGTAGTTGGTCTTGCCGTAGGCGACGCTGCTGTTGAGCACGCCCAGGCCGACGTTGACCCGGCCGTCGCCGAGGCCGAAGATCCAGCCGTAGCCCGGCAGCAGCTTGTCGCCCGACTCACGGCTGCGCAGCTCGAGCCAGGACTCCAGGTAGTCGTCGTCGTGGCGGGTCTCGCTGCGGAAGTACTGCCGCACGGCCACGCCCATCGGCCGGTCGTCGCGCTTGGCGATGCCCAGCCCCAGCGCGAGCCGCCCGGAGACGCCGTCGGCGGCGATGACCAGCGGGGCGCGGTACTCCAGCGGCTCCCGATCCGGCCCGGTGGCCGCGACGCCGACCACACGCCCGGTGCGGTCGAGGATCGGCCCGGTCACGTTGGTACCGCTGCGCAGCACGGCGCCGGCGGCGGTCGCGGCGGTCGCCAGCATCTGGTCGAAGTCCATGCGGGTGCGGGTCAGCCCGTAGTCGGGGAAGCTCGCGAGCTCCGGCCAGTCGAGCTCGAGGCGCACCCCGCCACCGATGACGCGCAGGCCGCGGTTGCGCAGCCAGCCCTTCTCCTCGGTGGTGTCGATGCCCATCTTCACGAGCTGCTTCACCGCGCGGGGCGTGAGCCCGTCGCCGCAGACCTTCTCGCGCGGGAACTCGGTCTTCTCCAGCAGCAGGACCCGAAGCCCGTGCCGGGCGAGGTGAAACGCCGCGGACGAGCCGCCCGGCCCGGCGCCGACGACGATGACATCCGCGTCTTTCCCGGTGTCGGTCACAGCCGTCACACCCCCTACCGTTCTACTTCCGCTCGGCTCGTGAAAGTCTTCACAAAGTCGCCCGAGGAGCAGTCTAGAACCGTGAAGTGCGCCGCTGCCGGTAAGGCGACCCTAATTTTTCACCCGACCGGGGACACCTTTGATCTGTACACCCGACGCGCTTTTCGTGATCCACTGACCCAGCTTGTCGTGGGCAGCACGTCACCGCACGGATATTGTGAGTAACCGCGCGGCGCAGTGCGAAATGTGTCAGATGCGGAAGCCGCGGTGCAGCGCCACCACGCCACCGGTCAGGTTGCGCCACGCGACCTTGCGCCAGCCGTTCTCGGCGATCTTGGCGGACAGCCCCTGCTGGTCCGGCCAGGCCTTGATGGACTCGGCGAGGTAGACGTAGGCGTCCGGGTTGCTCGACACCCGCTTCGCGATCGGCGGGATCGCGCCCACCAAATAGCCCTGGTAGGCGGCGCGGAACGGCCGCCACGTCGGGGTCGAGAACTCGCAGATCACCAGCCGGCCGCCCGGCTTGGTCACGCGGGCCATCTCGGCCAGGGCCCCGGCGGTGTCGGCGATGTTGCGCAGCGCGAAGGAGATCGTGACCGCGTCGAACGTCCGGTCGGCGAAGGGCAGGTGCAGCGCGTCGGCGGCCAGCAGCGGCACCTCGGGGCGCTTCGCACGGCCCGCCTGCAGCATGCCGACCGAGATGTCGGCGCCGACCGCGTAGGCGCCCGAGCGGGCCAGCTCCAGCGTCGACACGCCGGTGCCGGCGCCGAGGTCGAGCACGTTCTCGCCGTCCTTGAGGCCCAGCGCCAGGCGCGTCTCGCGGCGCCACATGCGGTCGCGGCCGCCCGACAGGACCGTGTTGGTCAGGTCGTAACGGCGGGCGACGCCGTCGAACATCGCCGCGACCTCGTGCGGCTGCTTGTCCAGGGAGGCGCGGCTCATGAGTTCACCGGAGTAAGAGGAAGGCTGCGGCCCGTGCCGCCGCCGGGGATGGCGATGGAGGAGAAGTGCGACTGGACCCGCTCGTCGGTCGGATCGTCCGCCTCGGTCCAGTGCACCTCGAGGTGGCGGTACTGCGTGTCGCGCTGGGCCGGGATGCGGTCCGCGCCCCGGATCATCTGCACCAGCTCGGTCAGACGCGAGCGGTGCCGGGCGCCGGCGGAGGAGATCACGTTCTCCTCCAGCATGATCGAGCCGAGGTCGTCGACGCCGAGGTGCAGCGACACCTGGCCGACGTCCTTGCCCGTGGTCAGCCACGAGGACTGCAGGTGCGGGATGTTGTCGAAGAACAGCCGGGCGACCGCGACCAGCCGCAGGTACTCCAGGCTGGTGGCCTGCGTGCGCCCCTTGAGGTGGTTGTTCTCCGGCTGGTAGGTCCACGGGATGAAGGAGCGGAACCCGCCGACGGTGCCGGCCAGGTCGGCCTCGACCGAGTAGCCGTTGGCGACCGCCTGGTCCTGCACCTCGCGGATCAGCCGCAGGTGCTCGATGCGCTCGGCGTTGGTCTCGCCGGTGCCCATCATCATCGTCGCGGTCGAGGAGACGCCGAGCTTGTGCGCGACGGCCATGACTTCGAGCCAGCGCGCGCCGGACTCCTTCAGCGGCGCGATCGCCTTGCGGGGCCGGTCGGGCAGCATCTCCGCGCCGGCGCCGGCGATGGAGGCCAGGCCCGCCGCCTTGATCCGGGTGATCGCCTCCTCGATCGAGGTGCCCGAGACCTTGGCCATGTGCAGCACCTCGGACGGGCCGATCGAGTGGATGACCAGGCCCGGGAACGCCTCGTGGACCGCGGAGAAGAGCTCCTCGTAGTACTCCACCCCGTAGTCGGGGTGGTGCCCGCCCTGCAGCATCACCTGGGTCGCGCCGAGGTCGAGCGCCTCCGCGCAGCGGCGCAGGATCTCCTCGGTGCCGTGCGTCCAGCCCTCGGCGTGCTTCGGCGCCCGGTAGAAGGCGCAGAACTTGCAGGCCGTGACGCAGACGTTGGTGTAGTTGATGTTGCGGTCGATGATGTAGGTGACGATGTTGTCCGGGTAGCGACGCCGGCGCACCGTGTCGGCGGCCTCGCCCAGCGCGTGGAAGGGCGCCTCCGTGTAGAGCAGGAGCGCCTCGTCCGCGCCGATCCGCCCGCCGTCGGCGGCACGCTGCAGAATCTCGCTGATCACCGGAGCAGTCACACCCAAGAGCGTACCCAGGTCACCCACGCCGTCGAGCAGGCGTGCCTAGTATCACGGGAGTGATTGATATGCGTTACCGGCGCCTCGGGCGCTCGGGCCTCACCGTCTCCGTGGTCGGCATCGGCTGCAACCAGTTCGGCCGGATCGACGCCGCGAGCAGCGCGGAGGTCGTCGCCGCGGCCCTCGACCACGGCGTGACCCTCTTCGACACCGCCGACATCTACGGCGCCACGCCCGGCTCGTCCGAGGAGGCGCTCGGCGCGGCCCTCGGCAAGCACCGCGACGACGTGGTCGTGGCCACCAAGTTCGGCATGGACGCCCGTGGGCTGCACGGCCCGGACTGGGGCGCCCGCGGGAGCCGGCGCTACATCGTGCGCGCCGCCGAGGCCTCGCTGCGCCGGCTCGGCACCGACTACATCGACCTGTACCAGCTGCACCAGCCCGACCCGACCACCCCGATCGAGGAGACCCTGGCCGCGCTGGACGACCTGGTCCGCTCGGGCAAGGTGCGCTACGTCGGCCACTCCAACTTCTCCGGCTGGCAGACCGCCGACGCGGCCTGGGTCGCCGAGACCCAGCACCTGACCCCGTTCGTCAGCGCCCAGAACCGGTACTCCCTGCTCGACCGGAGCGTCGAGGCCGAGCTCGTGCCGGCCCTGGAGCGCTTCGGCCTCGGCCTGCTGCCGTTCTTCCCGCTCGAGATGGGCCTGCTCACCGGCAAGTACCGCCGCGGCGACGCCCCGCCCGCCGGGACCCGGCTGGCCCGCGAGGGCATGGAGCGCGTGCTCGCCGGCGCGCCGTGGGACCGCATCGAGCGCCTCGCCGCGTTCGGCGCCGAGCGCGGCCTCGACCCGCTGACCGTCGCCATCGGCGGGCTGGCCGCGAAGCCGGCCGTGGCCAGCGTGATCGCGGGCGCCACGAAGGCCGAGCAGGTCGCGGCCAACGTCGCCGCGGCGGGCTGGGAGCCCACCGCGGACGACCTGGCCGAGCTAGCGCAGATTTAGCTTCCCGACGATCTCGGTCGGGGTGCCGGTCGTGGATCCGCCTTTCGGCTCCTTGCTCAGGCCGAAGGTCGGCTTCAGGCCCTCGATGTAGAAGCGGCCGCTGCCCGCCTCGGTCAGGCCCACCGGGCGGTAGGAGGCGGCCTCGGTGTCGACCATCCACAGCTGGTAGGCCCCGTCGGGCTTGCGGAGGTTGCTCAGCAGGGCCACTCCGGCGTTGTGCGACGGGGAGACGACCATGGTGATCCGGCCGCCCTCGACCTCCTGGCTGACCAGGTGGGCGTCGGCGGCCGCGAGCACCGCGTCGATCGACGCGCTCGAGGCGTAGTGCTGCCGGGTGAGCGCCCACGTGCCGGTGCTCACCCCGCCGGCGAAGAGGACGGCCGCCGCAGCCGAGGCGACCCAGGCCCGCCACCGGCCGGGCTCCCGGCGCTGGGCCGGTGCGGGGCGGATGCGCTCCTGCGGGGTGCTCGCGATCTGGGCCAGCACGGCACCGCGCAGCCGGGGCGGGGGCGCCTCGGCGACCGGCCCGGCCAGCCGGGTCGCGGTCTCGCGCAGCTCGGCCACCTCGGCCGAGCAGGCGGGGCAGTCGCGCAGGTGCCGCTCGAACGCGACCCGCTCGAGGTCGTCGACGGCGTCGAGGGCGTACGCGCCGACGAGCGCATGAATGTCCACGGCTCCCGTCATGACAACGCCACCCCCAGGCAGTCGCGCATGCGGATCAGGCCGTCGCGCATCCGGGTCTTGATCGTCGGCAGCGCGGCACCGAGGAGATCCGCGACCTCCCGGTAACTGTTGCCGCCGTAGTAGGCCAGCGTGATCGCCTCGCGCTGGAGCTCGGTCAGGCCGTCGAGGCACCGGCGCACCTGCTGCCGCTCGATGCGGGCGGTCGCGGCCTCGACCACCTCGTCGTAGGGCGTCTCGACGCTGACCGCGGCGGCCCGGCGGACCCGCTCGACGCCGGCCTGCTCCGAGCGCACCCGGTCGACGGCCCGGCGGTGGGCGATGGTGAAGACCCAGGCGGTGGCCGAGCCCCGGGCCGGGTCGAAGCGGCCGGCGGTACGCCAGACCTCGACCATGATCTCCTGGGTGACTTCCTCGGACTGGGCGGGGTCGCGCAGGACCCGGCGGACCAGCCCGTACACGCGGGCGGACACCAGGTCGTAGAGCTCGGTGAAGGCCCGCTCGTCGCCGCGGCCCACCCGGGCCAGCAGCTCATCCGCGTCGGGCGGGCGCGACTGCGGCGGTGGTACCGCGACGAGCCGCTGCGTGGGCCGCTCCTGTTCCGGTCTCATGTCGCTCATTCGGAACGGTCGCCGATCCGGATGGGTGTGACACGGGTCATGCGTCGAAGTCGACCACAACACGGTCCGAGATCGGCATCGCCTGACAGGTCAGGACATAACCGGCGGCGAGCTCGTCGGGCTCCAGCGCGAAGTTGCGCGCCATCTCGACCCGGCCCTCGACCACCTTGGCGCGGCAGGTCGAGCAGACGCCGCCCTTGCACGCGTACGGCAGCTCAGGCCGCGCCCGCAGCGCCGCGTCGAGCACCCGCTCGTCGTGGGCCATCGTGAACGTCGTCGCGCGGCCGTCGAGCACGATGCCGACCTCGGCCCGCTCGCCGGCGTCCTCGGGCGCCGCGGCCGGGCGTGCCGCCGGCGGGGCGTCGTCGACGTGGAAGAGCTCAGTGTGTACCGCCGAATCCTCGACGCCCCGCGCGGACAGCGCCACCTTCGCGTCCAGCACCAGGCCGTAGGGGCCGCAGAGGAACCACTCGTCGACCGTCCCGGCCGGCAGCAGCGCGTCGAGGACCGCGCCGATGCGCGCCTCGTCGAGCCGGCCGGACAGCAGCGGCGACTCCTGCGCCTCCCGCGACAGCACGTGTACGACGTGCAGCCGCTCCCGGTGCCGGTCCTTGAGATCGGCCAGCTCCTCAGCGAACATCACCGAGGCGGCCGCCCGGTTGCCGTAGACCACCGTGACCCGGCTTTCGGGCTCGGTCTCCAGCGCCGTGGCGGTCAGCGAGAGCACCGGTGTGATGCCGGAGCCGGCCGCGACGGCCGCGTAGTGCCGGGCCCGGCCCGGGTCGAACGCCGTGGTGAAGTGCCCGAGCGGCGGCAGCACGTCGACCTCGTCGCCCGGCGCGAGCCCGGACAGCGCGTAGGTCGAGAACGCCCCGCCGACGACCCGCTTGATGCCGATCCGCAGCTCCCCCTCGTCGCGCAGGCGCGACGGGGTCGAGCAGATGGAGTACGACCTCCGGATCTCTTCCCCGGTCTCGCCGTGCCGCCGCACGGTGAGGTGCTGGCCGGCCCGGAACGCGAAGAGGTCCCGCAGCTCGGCCGGCACGTCGAAGGTCACGGCCACGGCGTCGTCGGTCAGCCGCTCGACGTCGACGACGGCGAGGCGGTGGAACATGGGCCGCCGCTTCACCGGCCGGCGGATCTCCGAAACGGTCATGTCCTCAGATCGCCTTCACGCGCTCGAACGGTTCGCGGCACGCCCGGCAGCGCCAGAGCGCCTTGCAGGCCGTGGCGCCGAACCGGGACAGCTCCTCGGTCTCGGGCGAGCCGCACCGGGGGCAGCGCACGCTCAGCGTCAGCCTGGTCCTGGTCGAGGACGGCGGCGCGATCCCGGCCGCGGCCAGCTTCTCGAGGCCGGCGGCGGTGATCCAGTCGGTGGTCCACGGCTCGGCGAGCGTGGTGTCGACGGCCACGTCGGCGTACCCGTCGGCGTGCAGGGCCGCGGTGATGTCGGCGCGGATCGCGTCCATGGCGGGGCAGCCGGAGTACGTCGGCGTGATCGTGACCGTCACGCGCCCGTCACGCTCGGCCACGTCGCGCAGGATGCCGAGCTCCTCGATGGTGACGACCGGCAGCTCCGGGTCGCGGACCGCGGCCACCGTCGCGCGCGCGCTCACCACGTCGCCCCGGGGTGTGCGCGGTGCAGCACCTGCATCTCGGCGAGCAGTTTGGAAAGCTCCTCGGTGTGTACCCCCTGCCGGCCGCCCGAGGGCGCCCAGCCGTCGGCGGGCCGGTTCAGCGTCGCCTTCCGCAGCACCTCGGTGATCTCCGCCAGCCAGGGCTCCTTCAGGCTCGCGGCCTCGCCCTCGAACAGCTCGTGCGTGTAGGGCCAGAGCGCGTCGACGGCGGACTGCATGCGCCGGTGCGACTCCTCGGTGCCGTCGCCGAGGCGCACGGTCCACAGGGCGGCGTGCTCGGCGTGGTACGTGGACTCCTTGCGCGTCTTGGCCCCGATCCCGGCCAGCCGCGCGTCGTCGCCGGCGGCCAGGCGCTCGTACCGCAGCCGCTGGTACACGGCCAGGAACAGCAGCTTGCCGATGGTCACCGCGAAGTCGCCGTTGTCCAGCTCGACCAGCAGCGCGTTGCGGAACTCGCGGTCCCCGCGCAGGAACGCCAGGTCGTCCTCGGTCTTCTGCACGGCCTCGCCGGCGTAGGTGAGCAGGAGCCGGGCCGCGCCGAGCTGGTCGAGGGCGATGTTGGCCAGCGCGATGTCCTCTTCCATCTCCGGCGCGCGCGAGCACCATTCGGCGAGGCGCTGCGCCGCGATGAGCGCGTCGTCGCCGAGCTCGAGGGCCGTGTCGCTCATATGTGCTCCGCGCCTTCGGGGACGGTGTAGAAGGTCGGGTGGCGGTACACCTTGTCGGCCGCCGGCTCGAAGAAGGCGTCCTTCTCGTCGGGGCTGCTCGCGGTGATCGCGCTCGCCGGGACGACCCAGATCGAGACGCCCTCCTGGCGGCGGGTGTAGACGTCGCGGGCGTTGCGCAGGGCCATCTCGGCGTCGGGCGCGTGCAGGGAGCCGACGTGCGCGTGCGAGAGCCCGCGGCGCGGCCGGACGAACACCTCCCAGAGCGGCTCAGACATGCTGCTTCTCCGCATAGGCCTTGGCGGCTTCCCGCACCCAGGCGCCGTCCTCGTGGGCACGGCGGCGGTGCGCCATGCGCTGGCGGTTGCAGGGACCCTCGCCCTTGATCACGCGCATCAGCTCGTCGTAGTCGGGCTGGGTGTAGTCGTGCGCCTTCCGCTCCTCGTTCCACCTGAGATCCGGGTCGGGCAGCGTTATCCCGAGGACCCCGGCCTGCTGGACGCACATGTCCACGAACCGCTGCCGGAGCTCGTCGTTGGAGAAGCGCTTGATCTTCCAGGCCATCGAGCGCTCGGAGTGCGTGGAGTCGCCGTCGGGCGGGCCGAACATGGCCAGCGACGGGTACCACCAGCGGTCGACGGCGTCCTGGGCCATCGCCTTCTGCGCCTCGGTGCCGTGCGAGAGCGTGTGCAGGATCTCGTACCCCTGCCGCTGGTGGAACGACTCCTCCTTGCAGATGCGGATCATGGCGCGCGCGTAGGGCCCGTAGGAGCACCGGCACAGCGGCACCTGGTTCACGATCGCGGCACCGTCCACGAGCCAGCCGATGGCGCCGATGTCGGCCCAGGTCAGCGTCGGGTAGTTGAAGATCGAGCTGTACTTCTGGCGGCCCTCGACCAGCATCTCGACCAGCTCCTCGCGGGACACGCCGAGGGTCTCGGCGGCCGCGTAGAGATACAGCCCGTGCCCGGCCTCGTCCTGCACCTTGGCCAGCAGGATCGCCTTGCGCTGCAGCGAGGGCGCGCGCGAGATCCAGTTGCCCTCGGGCTGCATGCCGATGATCTCGGAGTGGGCGTGCTGGGCGATCTGACGGATCAGCGTCTTGCGGTACGCCTCGGGCATCCAGTCCCGCGGCTCGACCTTCTGGTCGGCCGCCACGATCGCGTCGAAGTACTCCTGCAGGTCTCCCCGGTCTTCAACGACCGAGCTTTTTCGGGAAAGCGCCTGCTCCGCGCTGTCCACCTGCTCGAGGAGGGGGGCGAAGTCGTTGCCGTACACACCTCCAGTGTTACAGCTTCCGACACTAGCGGCAAGAAGGTGTCACATCACGTCGAGGGAACTACCAGGGACTTTTGAGCACGTCCGGGCTGCGGGTGATTCGGTTGAACGAAAGACTGATCGGGCAATACCTCACGCGGGGTGAACTGCCGGTTCTCTTACGTCGTGTTAACACCGGCAACACCCGCTCATGACCGACGGTCGATGGAATCGTCGTGACGGCCGCCAGGGAGGGACCACCGACTGATGCGCAAGCGTGTCGGACTGACCGCGTTCGTACTGCTCGTGGCGGCGCTGCTGGTCGGCGTACCTTTCGTCTGGGGCAACGATCTGCTCGGGGCCAGCTCCGACGCCGCCGCGCCCGCGGCCCCCGCGCCGAACGAAAGCCCCGCGGCCAGCGAGGCCCCCACACGCAGGGCGGCCCCGGCCGCGCCGACCGCCCCGACCCTGCCGCCCGCCCTGCTCCACCCGGCGACGGTCGCGGTCGACGCCACCGGCTTCTGGTCGTGGACCGTCCTGGACCGCCGCACGGGCGCGATGGCCGGCTCGGACAACGCGAACAGCGCCCAGCGGACCGCCTCAATGATCAAGGCGTGGCTCGCGTCCGACTACCTGCGCCGCAACCCCAACCCGAGCAAGTCGAACCTTTCGCAGCTCAGCCTCATGATCCGCAACAGCGACAACAACGCGGCCGCGTACTTCTGGGGCCTCGACGGCAAGTCCGCCAGCATCACGCGCCTCGTGCAGACCTGCGGGCTGACCGACTCGAAGGCGTACATCGACTGGGCCTCGACCCTGGTCTCCGCCCGCGACGCGGCCCGGATGGGCGCGTGCATCGGCGACGGGCGGGCGGCCGGCCCGAAGTGGACGGACTGGCTGCTCAACGAGATGCGCAACGTGGCGAAGGACCAGAAGTTCGGCATCACGCCGGCGTTGCCCGCGGCGGAGCAGGCGGGGACGGCGGTGAAGAACGGGTGGATCGCCCGGAGCGACGGAAAATGGCACGTGAACTGCATGGCGATCGGGACGGACTGGGTGCTGAGCGTGCTGACGGTGTACCCGGCCGCGAAGGGGCAGGGCTACGGCGAGAACATCTGCTCGAGCGTGACCAGGCAGTTGCAGGCCTGACCGGCGTGATTGGCCCGACCGACGCGACCGATCCGACCGACGCGACTCGTCCCACCTGGGCGACTCGTCCCACCGGCGCGACCAAGCCGACCCGCTCGGCCGGTTGCTGGCGCTCTCGGGCCACACGACGAGGTCGGGCCGCGGTGTGGTCGAGCACGACGAGCATCCAGCGTCCGACTGGCACGACTGGCCCCACCTGCACGGCTGGTCCGACCGGCGTGACTGATCCGACCCCCGTGACGAAAAGTCCGACACTTCGTGATCGGACTTTTCGCATTTATACCCCGTCCGGAGATAAATCCGAAAAGTCGCGGCGCGGAGCGCCCGACTTTTCGCAAAACAGACCTTTCGCCCACCGTTCGCCGGCCGGCTCGACGTCCCGCCGGATCGCGACTTCCCTCCAAGCGGACTTTTCGGACGCACCGAACCTGCGCGCCGCCCGAGCGCAGACAGGCGGCTCAGCCCTCGAAGAACGCCGGACCGCCCGGCGGCAGTGGAGGCACGGCGCCCCGCTCGGCCGCGCGCCGGGCGAACTCGCGCAGGCCCTCCACCTGCCGCTCGCCCAGGGAGAAGTCCAGCGTGCGGAAGTACGTCGCCAGCGTCTCGGCCGAGAGCGTCTCCCAGCGCGCCGCCGCATCCGCGACCTCGTCCAGCTCGGTCAGGCACAGCTCGCGCGAACGGAGGAACGCCTCGTGAACATCCTTGACCAGGCCCGGGTGGGCCTCGGCGAAGTCGCGGCGCACGGCCCAGGCCGCGAAGACCATCGGCAGGCCGGTCCAGGTGCGCCAGGCCTGGCCGAGGTCGGTGACCTGCCAGCCGTGCTGCGGCGCGTCGTGCATCGCGCGCAGGGCCACGTCGCCGATGATCACCGCCGCCTCGGCCTCGTCGAGCATGCGGGCGAGGTCGGGCGGGCTCTGGAAGTACGTCGGGCGGACGCCGACATGGGACTCGAGGTACATCTGCGCCAGCATCACGCCGGTGCGCGAGGTGGCGCCGAGCGCGACCGGGCGGCCGTCCAGCGACTCCAGCGGTACCGCGGAAACAAGGTTCACGGAGAGGACCGGGCCGTCGCTGCCCACGGCGAGATCGGGCAGGAGGAGGAGGTCCTCGGCGTTGCGGAGGTACTCCACCAGCGAGATCGGCCCGATGTCCAGGTCGCCCGCGACGAGCGCCGCGTTGAGCCGCTCCGGGGAGTCCTTGAACAGGTCCACGTCGATCAGGGCGCCGGACCGCATCAGGCCCCAGTAGATGGGCAGGCAGTTCAGGAACTGGATGTGGCCGACGCGGGGCCGCTGCAGTGCAGGCACACCGCCCATGGTGCCCCAACGGCCGGGCTCCACACGGACGGGGCGGCCTTTCTCACAGCCGCTACCCTCGTCTGATGCGACGCCCCCTCGCTGTGCTCACGCTGCTCGCGGCGCTCGCGACCGCCGGCTGCTCGGCCGGCGCCACGCCGAAGGCCGCGAGCAGCCAGGTGCCCGCGGCCGCCGATACGTTCGAGTCGCCGGTCGCCGGGCCGAGCGAGGTCCCGAGCGCGGCGCCGAGCGGGCCGCTGTTCACGCCGACGCAGACGGTCACGATGAACGTCAAGGGCTTCTGGTCGTGGGCGTACTACGACCACAAGACGGATCAGATGTACGGCTCCACGCCGTACACCACCAGCGACACGGCCTCGATGGCCAAGGCCTGGGTCGCCGCGGACTGGCTGCGCCGCCAGGCCGAGTCCGGCAAGCAGCCCAGCAGCACCGCGATGGCCGAGCTCAGCCGCATGATCCGCGACTCCGAGACCATCAACACGTTCAAGTACCACGTGCAGAACGGCAATCTCACCTCGATCAAGCGAATGATCACGGTCTGCGGCCTGACCGAGACCAAGGGCACCCAGAACTCGTGGAGCCTGACCCAGATGTCGGCCCGCGACGTGGCGCGCCTGGCCAAGTGCATCGGCGACGGCCGCGCGGCCGGCCCGAAGTGGACCGGCTGGCTGCTCAACGAGATGCGCAACGTGCGCGGCCCGGGGCGCTTCGGCCCGATCGAGGCGCTGCCGGCCGACGTGCAGAAGACGACGGCGATCAAGAACGGCTGGCTGGCCCGCGACGACGGGCAGTGGCACATCGCCTGCATGGCGGTCGGCGACGGGTGGAGCCTGGGGATCATGGCGCACTACTCGAGCTCACTGGGCAAGGACTACGGGGCGAAGACGTGCCGCGAGGTGACGAAGCAACTGCTGACGCAGCACTGAGCAGTGGTACCGCGAACACGACGGCGACCGCCACGCCCGCCGCGCCGCAGCCGAGCACGATCGCGCGCGGGTCGAAGTGCTCGACGAGCACGCCGCCGGCCGCGTAGCCGACGAGGTTCGCGCCGTTGACGATCGCGCCGAAGCGGGCGTAGTACGCGCCCCGCACGGCCGCGGGGACGCGGCGCGCGGCGAGGACCCCGAGCAGGGTGTTGTCGATCCCGTTCAGAACGCCGCCGAGCAGCCACAGTGGGTACAACTGCCAAACCGTCGTCAAGAGGCCCGACCCCAGCACCACGAGGGCGGTGCCCAGGAACACCGCCGCGAGCAGCCGGGCCAGGCGCCCGTCGGGCCCGCGGATGGAGGCGCCGAGCCAGGCCCCCGCGAGCATGCCGGCCATCCAGGCCGCGTCGACCAGGCCGTACTGCGCCGCGCTGCCGCCCAGCGGTCCCCGGATGTAGAACACGCCGACGACCAGGTTGACGTTGAGCGCCAGCACCAGGGCCGCGAGCAGCCCGGCGGTGGCGGCGAGGAGCCGGTCCTGGCGCAGCCGCCAGCCGGTCGTCCCACCCGCGGCCGCGCGCCGCCGGCGGGTCCGGAACAGCAGCCCGGCCGCCGCGACCGCGAGGTAGGTGGCGGCGTCGATCAGCAGCGGTACCCGCAACCCGAACGCCCCCACGAGCACGCCCCCGAGCGCGGGCCCGGCCAGGGCGCCCAGCGCGTTCGCGGTCTGCCCGAGCGCCATCGCGCGCCCGAGCCCCTCGGGCCCGGCCATCTCCGGCAGCAGCGCGCTGAACGTCGGGGCGGTGACCGCGAGCCCGGCGCCGAGCAGCGCGACGAGGCCGATCAGGGCCCAGGTGTACGTCGTGAAGGCCATCGCCGCGCAGCACGCGGCCTGGGCCACGCCGGTGACCGTGAGCAGGAGCCGGCTGTCGACGCGGTCGACGACCCGGGCCGCGAGCGGTACGAACAGCACCTCGGGCAGGACGGCGGCGACGAACACCGCGGCGATGACGGCCCCGCCGGCGCCCCGCTCCTGCAGCGCCAGCACGAGCGCCGTCGTCGCGAGGAAGTCCCCGAGCAGCGAGACGCCGCGGACGGTGGCGAGCGCGTACACATCCCGGCGAGATGTGAAAGACATACTTCGAAAATAATGCTTCACATGTACCGCGAGCAAGCCCGTCGATTCACGTGAAACGGACTAAACTCGCGGAAATGCCCGGTATGTCACGTCTACCGCGCGCGCCTCGGCGGGCGGGTTCGGGCGCGTGCGCCGCGAGTACGGCTCGAGGAGGTCCAGCACCCGCTCGTTGAGCTCACGCAGCTCGTCCGCGGTGACCACGAGGTTCACGCCGGCCGAGACCGAGGCGAGGTACCACTCGTACGGCTCCTCGTCGCGCCGCGCGAGCCAGGTCCGCGCCCGCGCGTCCTCGACGTCGAGGAACATGCCCGCCAGCTCACGGTCGGCGGCCTGCTCGGCGGCGCCCCGCTCGGGCCCGGTGGCGACCTCCAGCCCGCGGTGCTGACTGCGCCAGAGCCGCTCGCGCCCGTCGCCGCGGCTGGGCGCCTCCTCGATCAGCCCCGCCTTGGCCAGGGCCCGCAGGTGGTAGCTGGTCGCGCTGGGCGAGAGCCCGCACACCAGGGCGAGCTCGGTAGCGGTCGCCGGCTCCCCGGAGAACAGCCGGTCGAGCACGGCAATGCGCGCCGGATGCGCGAGCGCCCGCATCGTGGCCGCGTCGCGAACCCGGGCCTGCCGCCGACCATCGTCACCCAATGTGTACCCCTTCAGACGATCTGGAACGTCTGACCATTTGCCTACTCTGGCGCGGTGCGAGTACGAGGGTATGCCCCCGCGACGCCCTGCTGGTCGGTGCTGACCAGCCCCGACCCGACCACGGCGGCCGCGTTCTACACCGGCCTGTTCGGCTGGACGACGGCCGAGACCGAGGACGGCGCCACCGTGTTCCTGCTGCGCGACCTGGTCGTGGCCGGCCTGGCCCCGTCGTCCGCCGAGCGCGCGGCCTGGCTGACATACGTGGCCACGGACGACGCCGACGCGACGACCGCCCAGGTCACAACGGCCGGTGGCACGGTCCTGCAGCCCCCGGCCGACGTATCGGGCCGCGGCCGCGCTGGCCTGTTCGCCGACCCGGCGGGCGCGGTCTTCGGCGCCTGGCAGAAGTCCCGCTTCGCGGGCGCCCAGGTCCAGGACGAGCCGGGCGCGATCTGCTGGAGCGAGACGGTGACCTGGGACGTGGCGACGACGTCGACCTTCTACGGCGAGGTTTTCGGCTGGACCGACCGCGAGGGTTCCGTGGCGGGCTCGAACTTCGAGTACCACGAGTGGGTCTCCAACAACCGCGTGGTCGGCGGCCTGAGCGTCATGGACGCCAAGTACCCGCCGGGCACCCCGCATCATTGGCGCACGATCTTCTCGATCGACGACTGCGCCGGCTTCATGGCCCGCGCAACGGACCTGGGCGGCCGCGTCCTGGCCGGCCCGATCGACGCGGGCATAGGCTTGGCCTGCCAACTCCTGGACCCGACGGGCGGCCAGGTCCTGGCCATCGACGTCATCCCGGAACTCCGCCCCTGACGGCCCCGAGCAGCTCCCCGACCGTCACGTCGAACGCCTCCGGGCCGCCCGCGATCTCGACCGCCCGCGCGGTGACCGGTCAACGCCGCCGGGTGTCGGTCTGTTTCGGACTCACCGCGCCATCGCCGTCCAGGGTGCGCCCGGCACCGGGAACCCCAACCCCGGATTCCGGCACACATGGGCGTCACTCGTCGGCGGTTCGCTGACCTCAATCAGTCGGGGCAGCAGCGCCCTCCGGCTGAACGGGTGCGGTCATGGGCGTTCGGCCGCCACGTCGGCGCGGAGGACCGCGGCCGCGTCGTCCGGCCTGGTCATCCATCGCGTGATCATCCGGTCGTTGCCGGCGGTGTAGAGGCGCCCGCCGTCCGGGCTCCACGCCACGGCGAGGACGTTCGCGCCCGTACCGCTGAGGACGGCGTAGACGGCCCGCTCGCGTACGGTCCACAGCACGACGGACTGGTCCATGCTCCCGCTGGCGAGCGTGGCGCCGTCCGGGGAGAAGGCCAGGGTCGTCACGGTCCCGGTGTGCCCACGCGGCAGGGTCACGTGCGTACCGTCGGTTGTGCTCCACAGGCTGACCGTGCCCGTGTTGTCGCCCACGGCGAGCACGGGCTCGGTTGGGCTGAGCGCGACGTCGGTGGCGTTGGCACCGGTGCGCAACTCCCGTCGCGTCCCGGACGTGAGGTCCACCAGCGTGATCAGGCCGTCCCGGGTGGCCACGACGAGCGTGTCGCCCGCGCGGTCGAACACGATCTTGGTGACCTGGCCGGCGAAGGCGAGCGGTGCGCCCAGCGGGGTGCCGTCGGTGCGCCAGAGGCGTACGGTCTTGTCGGCGCTGCCGCTGGCGAGCACCCCGTGACCGTCGAAGGCGAGGTTGAGCACCAGGTCGGTGTGGCCGCGAAGCGTCATCAGCGGCGTGCCGCCGGCGGCGTCCCATAGCCGGATGGTCCCGTCGTCGCTGGCCGAGGCGACCACGGTGCTGTCGGGGCTGACCGCGACCGCGGCCACCCGGGCGGTGTGACCGGCCAGCGTACCGACCGGGTTGCCTGTGGATGGATCCCAGGTCCGCACGGTCGTGTCGCGACTGCCGGACACGAGGCGCCGGCCGTCGGGGCTGACGGCCAGGCTGGTGATGTTGTCGAGATGGCCGGTGAGCGGGGCGTCCCGCGCCTCGTACGTCATCACGGAGCCGTCCCGGCTCGCGGTCGCGATGTCGTCGCCGGCCGGGTCCATCGCAACGCCGTACACCTCCGAGGTGTGGCCGGTCAGGTGGGCGAGCGCGACGCCCGACCCGACGTCCCACACCATGGCGAAGTCGTCGTTGCCGCCGCTGACCAGGCGCCGGCCCGTCGCGTCGAACGCCAGCGAGCGGACATAGGCACTGTGGCCGCGCAGTTGGCGGTCCGGCCCGCCCGCGCGGCTCACCAGAGTGATGTCCGGCGCGTCCCCGCCTACGGCGATGCGCTGCCCGTCCGGGCTGACGGCGACCGTCGATGCGGGTGACGGCAGCGGGTGTACGGTCGACGTGCCGCGGCGGGTGTCCCAGACGGTCAGCGACGGGTGCCCGTCGACGACCGCGAGCAGGCCGTCCGGGCCGTAGGACAGGTCGGCGCGTTGGCCCCCGGCCGCCGGCAGCCGCGGCAGCACCTGCCCGTCCGGCAGGTACCACCGATAGACCCAGGCGTCCGCGCCGACCGCCGCGACGGTCGTCCCGTCGGCGTCGAACGCCACAGCGGACACGCGCTGGCCCGGTCCATGCAACGCGGCGAGCGCCGCACCGGTGTCGATGTCCCACAGCCGCACCGTGCCGCCGAGCGTGCCGGCGGCGAGATACCGGCCGTGCACGGCCACGGTCCGCACCGCGCCGTCGGGCTGGTCGAGCGTCCGCACCACGCGACGCGTACGGGTGTCCCACACGAGGACCCGACCGTCCTGTCCGGCGGTGGCGAGCAAGCTGCCGTCCGCGGTGAACGCGACGTCCTTGACCTCCTCCGCGTGCTGCAGGCGGCTGGTGTACGCGTGCCGGCTCGCGATGCTCAGCAGCGCCCCGCGTGCCTCCACGGTCGGCGCCGACCGGTACGCCGACAGGCTCAGTCGCATCGCGGCGGCGACGTCGGTCGGCGCGACGGCTAAGGCCTTGCGCGCCAGGTTCTCCGACGTCGCCTGATGGGCGCGGTCGACGGCGGCGCGCCACTGGCCAACCGCCACGCCGCCAGCGGTGAGCGCCAGGACAAGCGTCGAGGACAGGCCGATGGTCAGCACCCGAAGTTGGCGGGCACGGCGCACGGACGCTGCCTGCTCGGCCGCGTCGGCCGCGATGCTGGCCTGGAGGAACTCGCGCTCGACGCCGGTCAGGGCGGCTCCGTCGTCGCCCGCGTCGGCCCACTCGCGTACCAGCGCGAGGCGGGTGCCCCGGTACAGCGTGCTGGGCTCGCGGCCCAGATCGAGCCAGATCCGGGTCGCCTCGGTGAGCTGCCGCTGCGTCCGCAGCGCCTCCCGGTCGCCGGCCAGCCACGAGCGCAGCCGCGGCCACGCCCGGATGAGCGCCTCGTGGGCGATGTCCACGGTGTCTTCGCCGGTCACGAGGAGCCGGGCGTCGACCAGCTGCGCCACAACCTGCGCCGCCCCAGGGAAGTCGAGCTCGTCGCGGCGTACCTGGCGCCGGGTGTCCTCCGCCCCGTCGCCGAGAACGGTCAGCCGCAGCAGGATCTCCTGGGCAACCCGCCGCTGCCCCGGGTCGAAGCTCAGGAAGACCTGTTCGGCGGTACGCGCCACCGCACCGGACACGCCGCCGGCCGACTGGAAAGCGCCGAGCGTCAACACGGTGGAGCGGCGCAACCGCCACGTCTCCCGCAGGGCGTGCGAGAGCAGGGGCAACGCCCCGGGCTGGCCCTTCGTCTCGGCGAGCACCTGGCCGACCAGCGCACGCTCAACGGTCAGGCCGGCCATGGCCGCAGGCCCGGTGATCACCTCTCGCAACTCGTCGTCACTCATCGGACCCACGAACACCACAGCCGAGGACAACCGCTCGGCCAGGGCCGGCAGGAGCAGACAGTCGCCGAGGAAGTCGGCGCGGACGCCGATGACCACCGCGCCGCCGCGCTCGTCCTCCGCCAGCGCGATCAACGCGTCGACGAACCGGGCGCGCTCCGCCGGATCGCGGCAGAGGGTGAAGACCTCCTCGAACTGGTCGACCACCACCAGGTCGCGACCGGCCCGCCCCGCCGTGAGCTGAGCGACGGGGTGCCCGCCCGGGCTGAACACCGCGGCGGACCTGTCGGGCAGCGCGGGCAGCAGGCCGGCACGCAGCAGCGACGACTTGCCGCTTCCCGACGGCCCGACGACAGCGACGAATCGGTTGACGGCCAGGGCGGCCACCAACTCACCCACCAGACGCGACCGGCCGAAGTACCGCGGCGCGTCCTCCGTGTCGTACCAGCGAAGACCCTGGTACGGCGCGTCGACGCCCACGTTGTCCGCCTGCGCCTCGCTGACGCGTCGCCAGCGTGCCTCCCACTCCTGCGGGTCGCCGCCGCACGCCTGGACATAGGCCAGGGTGATCCCGAGCCCCGGCAACCGCCGGCCGCCCGCCGCGTCGGACAACGACGTCACCGAACAACCGACGGCCTCAACCATCTTCCGGTAGCTCGGCGTGCCGGCGGCGCGCCGAAGCTCCCGCAGCTCCGCCGCGAACTCGTGCAACACTCCCAGCCGCGGATCGATGGGACGCTCCGGACGTGGCATCGCTTTCTCTCCCACGGGTCGCTCGGCGCACTGCTGGACGTGGATGCGGTCGTATAGACGTTTAGTTGATCGGCGCGTTGTCCGGCAACGCCGGTACCGCCGGACAACGCGTTCGCGCATGTCCGAGGACGTCCGGGGCTACCGGACAATCCCACCCACTGGTTGAGTCGCTGCGGCGTCGGGAAGCGGAGCCGTCCGCGGGTCGTCGGGTGTCACGACCCAACGGGGGGCGTCCCGCGGCGCCGCGCATTGCGAACCGATCGCCGGCAGAGAAGGAGACCAGGAAATGCCGAAGGTAGGTATGAATTTACCTATGGGAATCAAGTATTCCGTTGTGCGTGCGAGGTTCGGGGGTCGGGCTGGCAGGGCCATTCTGGCGGCGTTCGTTGGCAGTCTCCTCTCAATTACCGCTGCTACACCGGCGCTGGCGCACTACCAAGTCAGCAGCGTCATCGACTGCGGCTTCAGCCACCTGAAGCAGTGCGGATATGGCGGCGTTTATGATGGTGCTCACCACGTTATCTTCGCTTGTGACACCTACGCTGATGGCCATGGCGTTATCACCTACTACTGGCTCTGGAATGGGCAGACCGGAGGCATTTCTGACCCCAACGGCAGCGCAGCCGGGTGCGGCTCAGCGATTGTAGGATCGGACACCAACCCAATCTATCAGTACCAATTCTGCTATAAAGCGAGTTCCACATTCAACGAGTGCTATCTAATAACTACGGTGACTTGATCGAGGTGTGGACCAGCCGCACGGTCTCGGATTGATCCGTGCGGCTAAGTCTCTCTTTTCGTTTTCCGCTGCTCTCCGAAGTGAGCTAGTACCGGTGCTGGTGAGCGGCGTCGGCCGGTGTCACAGCGAGGATCACGGCGACGACAAGGAGTGCAAACGACTGCCCCGGGTGCCGGCTGCACCAGCGACAACCAGCCACCCGGAGCTATAGCGTCGCGCACGCGTCGCGCGAAATTCGATCACTACGTGCCGCACGCGGTCGCGGCCGGAGGCCAGACGCTGACGTTCGACGGGCCCTTCACCTTCCAGATCGATCCGAACACGTTGCTGGACTGGTAGCGACGATCATCGCGGCGCGGCCCGTCGCTCGTAATTCGGTGGAGCGGGCGGCACACCGGGCGTAACGTGAATGGCCGCTTGACGGCCGCGGTGAGGTAGCCACCGCAGCGGACGTCCCACGCGCCGGGCACGCCTGGATACGCGAGCGAGCCGACCGAGACCTCCACGAGGATCAACGTGCCCGCACTGGAAACCGAGCTCGCCGCCGAGCGAGCCCACCTCGACGCTTCACGACAGGCGCTCAAACGCATGCGCGAGCATGCCGAGGAGCTCTTCTCCACCGGAGACAAGGTCGCCGGGGATGCCTACGCCGCCGAAACGCTGGGCCGCCACCTCGCCCGGCGCATCGCCGACCTCGCCGACAATCCCGACACGCCGCTGTTCTTCGGGCGGCTCGACCTCGACGACCACGAATACCATGTCGGGCGCCGCCACGTGACCGACGCCGCCGGCGAGCCGATGGTCCTCGACTGGCGCGCGCCCCTGTCACGCAAGTTCTACCAGGCCAGCGCCCGCGACCCGCAAGGCGTCGACGTGCGCCGACGCTTCGGCTTCGTCAAAGGCGAACTCACCAGCTTCGAAGACGAACACCTCACCCAGGGCGAGGAACAGGGCACCAGCCGCATCCTGCTCGAAGAGATCGAGCGGCCGCGCGTCGGACCCATGCGCGACATCGTCGCCACCATCCAGCCCGACCAGGACGCGCTGGTGCGCGCCGAGCTCGACGAGTCCATCTGCGTGCAGGGCGCGCCGGGGACCGGGAAGACCGCGGTCGGGCTGCACCGGGCCGCTTACCTGCTCTACCTGCACCGCGAGCGCCTGCGCCGCGCCGGCGTGCTCATCGTCGGGCCCAACTCGGCGTTCCTGCAGTACATCGCGAGCGTCCTGCCCACCCTGGGCGAGCTCGAGGTGCGCCAGTCCACGATCGACGGGCTGCTGACCACGCCCGTGCGCGGGGCCGACAGCGAGGCCGCCGCCGAGGTCAAGAACCAGGAAAAGATGGCGGCGGTACTGCAACGACGCCTGCTGGCCAAGATCGGGCGGCCCGAGGAGCCGCTCACGGTGTCGGACGGCTCGTACCGCTGGCGGCTCTCGGCCGACGCGCTCCGCCGGATCGTCGACGACGTGCGGCGGGAGGCACCCCCGTACGGCATCGGCCGCGAGCGCGTCCGCGCCCGGATCGTGGGCCTGCTCATGCGCCAGTCCGAGGCCCGCCGCGGCGACTCGCCCAGCGAGGGCTGGCAGCGGCGGATGGGCAAGGCGGCCCCGGTGACCGAGGTCCTGGACAAGATCTGGCCCGCGGTCACGCCGGAGCAGCTGGTGTTCGAGATCCTGAGCGACCCGGCCGACGAACAGCTCGACGAGGCCGAGCACGGCGCCCTCGCCTGGGCCAAGCCGCCCAAGTCGGCGAAGTCGGCGCGGTGGAGCACGGCCGATGCGGTGCTCATCGACGAGGCCGCCGGGCTGATCGACCGGGTGCCGTCGTTCGGGCACGTGGTCGTCGACGAGGCCCAGGACCTCTCCCCGATGCAGGCCCGCGTCATCGCGCGGCGCAGCGAGCACGGCTCGATCACGCTGCTCGGCGACCTCGCGCAGGGCACGGCGCCGTGGGCCGCGCGGGACTGGCGGGTGCTGCTGTCGCACCTGGGCAAGCCCGAGGCCCGGGTGGTACCGCTGACCACCGGCTTCCGGGTTCCCGCGGCCGTCGTCGAGCTCGCCAACCGGCTGCTGCCCTCGCTCGGGGTGGACGTTCCTGAGGCCCGCTCGCTGCGCACGGACGGCGCGCTGACCATCGGTACCGTCGCGGATATCGAGGGATCGGTCGTGGACGCCGCCCGGGCCGCGCTCGGCCACCCCGGCTCGGTCGGGATCATTGCCGCCGACGCGGCCGTCGCGCGGCTCACCGAGGCCCTGCGCGAGGCCGGCCTCGACGCCGAGGAGCGGGTGACGGTACTGCCGGCGAGCCTGGCCAAGGGCCTGGAGTACGACCACGTCATCGTGGTCGAGCCGGCCGACATCGTGACCGCCGAGCCCCGCGGCCTCAACCGGCTCTTCGTCGTGCTGACGCGCGCCGTCTCGCGGCTCGATGTGCTCCATTCGCGACCTTTGCCGGCCCCCCTGGAAGGATTCGCCCGCTGATGGCAGCATCTCGGTCTGTCGAGGACCGGAACCGGAGGGAACGTCATGCGAGTGCGGGGTTATGCACCGGGCACGCCGTGCTGGGCGGAGCTGGTCACCCCTGACCCGGCCGCGGCCGAGCGCTTCTACGGGGAGCTGTTCGGCTGGGGCCGCAACGACGACGGGCACTTCACGCTGGGCGGGCGCGCCGCGGCCGGTCTGCGTCAGGGGCGCCCGGGCGGCACGGCGGCCTGGCTGATCTCGATCTCCACGGACGACCCGGCCGGCGCCGCGGCGGTCGTCGAGCGCTCCGGCGGGGCCGTGCGCGTCCCGCCCGCCAGCGTGCGTGACCTCGGTACCGCCGCCGTCTTCGCCGATCCCGGCCACGCGCTCTTCGGCACCTGGCTGCGCAGCCGGTTCGTCGGCGCCCAGGTCACCTTCGAGCCCGGCGCCATCTGCTGGTTCGAGCTGGCCGCGCGCGACCTCGACCGCTCCGGCGCCTTCTACAAGGAGGTGTTCGGCTGGCACACCGTCGAGGCCGACAGCGAGGGCCAGCCGTACTTCGAGCTGCACCACCACAACGACACCGTCGGCGGCCTCGTGCCGATCGACGACCGCTTCCCGCCCGGCGTCCCCGACCACTGGACGGTCTGCTTCATGGTCGAGGACGCGGCCGCCGCATGCGAACGGGCCACCGAGCTCGGCGGCTCGGTGGCCCGTGGTGCCGAACCGGCCTCGGCCGGCTTCTACGCGCGCCTGGCGGACCCGTCGGGCGGGCACTTCGCCGTCATCGAGTTCACTGAGGACTGGATGCTGTAGCGCACAGCTGCTGCTTGCCGATCACCCGGTACGCGCAGTCGCCGTACTCGGCCAGGGTCAGGCTGGCGTCCTTGTTGCCCCCGACCGCCGCGAACGCCACCATCGGTACGAACCTGCGACCCATCAAGCCCTCTCGAATGACCACGCGCCATCCAAGGCCTAATTGGCTTTAGTCCGATTTGGTGGCGCTTTCACCCCCATCATCATCCCCATTGAGGGCGGCACGCAGCCGTTCCTTGTTATCCGCGCGCCGCTGGGCCATCCCGACGGCCTGCACGGAAGCCTCCTCGCGCAGCCCGCGGAGCAGGAAGAACGCGAGGATGGCGGAGACGAACACGGCGATCATGAGCTTGAGGAGCACGTCGATGTCGAGCGGGAGCACGAGCATCACGAGCGCGGCGAGCCCGAAGAGCCCGAACCGCGCGAGCGTGTACTTGATAAACGGTGACATGGTGGACCCAGCGTAACGTCAGGCCCAGACCTGCTGGGGCTCGGAGCGGCGCTCCGCCAGCGGGGTCGGCCTGTCGTACTCGCGGACGATCTCGTACTTCGTGTTGCGCTCGACCGGCTGGAAGCCCGCGTCCCAGATGAGGTGCAGCAGGTCCTCGCGGTGCATCGTGTTCGGCGTTCCGTAGCTGTCGGCGTCGTGCGTGATCTTGTACTCGACCACCGAGCCGTCCAGGTCGTCCACGCCGAAGTTCAGCGACAGCTGCGCGACCGAGAGGCCGTGCATGACCCAGAAGCACTTCACGTGCGGGACGTTGTCGAACATCAGGCGCGACACGGCGAAGGTCTTCAGGCTCTCGGCGGGCGAGGCCATCTTGGTGCGGGCCTGGAGCTTGTTGCGGACCTTGCCGTCGGCGGAGTCGACGAAGTCGTGCTGGTAGCGCAGGGGGATGAAGACGGTGAAGCCGCCTGTCTCGTCCTGCAGCTCGCGCAGGCGCATGACATGGTCGACGCGGTGGCGGGGCTCCTCGATGTGGCCGTACAGCATCGTCGAGGGGGTCCGCAGGCCCTTGCTGTGCGCGAGCCGGTGGATGCGCGACCAGTCCTCCCAGTGGGTGGCGTGGTCGACGATGTGCTGGCGGACCTCCCAGTCGAAGATCTCCGCACCGCCGCCGGTCAGCGACTCCAGGCCGGCGTCCATGAGCTCGTCGAGGATCTCGTCGGCGGGCAGGCCGGAGATCTTCTCGAACCACTGGATCTCGGTCGCGGTGAACGCCTTGAGCTTGACTCCGGGCAGCGCCGCGCGCAGCTCACGCAGGACCTTCGGGTAGTACTTCCAGGGGAGGGTCGGGTGCAGACCGTTGACGATGTGCAGCTCCGTGAGCTGCTCGTCCTCCATCTCCTTGGCCTTGGCGACGGCCTCGTGGATGCGCATGGTGTACGCGTCCTTCTCGCCCGGCTTGCGCTGGAACGAGCAGTACGCGCAGCTGGCCGAGCACACGTTCGTCAGGTTGAGATGCCGGTTGACGTTGAACATCACCCGGTCGCCGTTCTTCTCGGTGCGTACCTGGTGGGCCAGGCCGCCCAGCCAGACGAGGTCGTCGGACTCGTACAGAGCGACGCCGTCCTCCCGGCTCAGCCGCTCCCCGGCGGTGACCTTGGCCTCGAGTTCGCGCTTCAAACCTGCATCCACGGCAGCCAGCGTACGTCGGACCTGTCGTTCGATCTGCATTCACCTCGGTACGACGAAGCTGACATTGATCGCCCCTCGACGTGTGTCGCCTCGTGCGGTAAGAAAAAGTGGGCAGAAACACGGTCGGGCGGCAGACCGACTGATCGATCGACAACGATCGACCATGTTGTATGGCTAACCGACTGGGGACGGTGGCAATGAGCGGGCTGTTGCTGAGGGCGGCGTTTCCGGGTGAGACGCCGGCGCCTTCGGTGGTACATGAGCGCCCTCCGGCGCTCGTGAAGGAGCGTCGTCCGCTGCTCAGGCGGGGTCCGGTGAAGACCGCGGTCGTGGTGTGCAGCATGCTCTGCGCCCTGATCGCGCGCCCGGCCTACGCCGATCCCGGGGGCGACATTCCGGACACCGGCTCGCGGCCGATCGCCTCCGGCCAGCTCGTGCTGCCCGGGGCCACCGGCGCGACGACCGCCCCGCCGGCCACGACCACCACCCAGCGCGGGCCCAAGGCGGCCGAGCTCACCCAGCTCGAGCTGACCGTCGCCCAGCTCGGCGAGAAACGCAACAGGGCCTCGACCGAGCTCGACACCGCGCGCAACGCGCTGGCGGACGCGCAGATCAAGCTGGCCGAGGCGAGCCAGCGGGTCGCGGAGCAGCGGCAGCGGGCCGACGACGCCGCGGCCGAGGCGTACAAGCGCGCCCAGCAGCTGGGGCCGCTGGACGGGTACGCCAGCGACCTGCACCAGTTCGGGCTGCTCGCCCCGGGCCTCGGCGGTCAGCCGGGCGGCCAGGAGGCGGCCCGCGACCTGCTGCGCGCCCAGGAGGCCGAGTCGGCCGCGCGCCAGGAGCTGCAGGCGGCCCAGCAGGCGCTGCAGGCGGCGCAGAACACCTACACGCCGATCGACACCGAGTTCCAGGCCAAGAACACCGAATACGTCACCCTGCGTGCGCAGAACGACCAGCTCGCGCTGCAGATGGAGGCCGAACAGGACGCCGCCGAGCAGGCGCTGAGCCCCAACCTGGCCGACAACCCGAACATCGACGGCATGATGGCCAACCCCAAGGCCGTCCAGGCAATGAACTACGCGCTGAGCAAGGTCAACATCTCCTGGTACGTCTGGGGCGACGAGGGCCCCGACACGTTCGACTGCTCCGGGCTGGCCTACTGGGCGTACGGCAAGGTGGGCGTGCACGTCCCGCGCGTCGCCGCCGACATGTACCACGGCACCCACGCCATCCAGGTCACCAAGAACAGCCTGGGCGACCAGCTGCTGCCGGGCGACCTCGTGTACTTCGCGACCGACAAGAGTGACTGGCGCTCGATCTACCACATGGGCATCTACATCGGCGGCGGAAAGATGGTCAACGCCCCGACGAGCGGCCAGAAGGTCAAGATCGCCGCGGTCCGCTGGTCGAATCTGTTCGGCGCGACCCGGATCTTCGATGCGGTACCGGGCCCGAACGCGACCCAGACGACCACCGCACCACCCGGGACCGGCGGCAACCCGACCACGCCGCCGGCGAGCACCGGCTCGCCGACCCCGTCGCACTCCACCTCCCCGTCGCCGACGCTGAGCACCTCGCCGTCGCCGACGACCCAGGAGCCGACGTCGGCACCGCCGTCGCCCACCGTCCAGCCGTCGACCAGCCAGCCCGCGCCGACGAAGACCCCGCCGAAGCCTTCGACGGCCGCGTCGTCCGCCCAGCCGGTTATCGAGAAGTCGACGTCCGCCGGCGCGAGCACACAGGCCACGACGTCGGCCGCCGCCTCGGGTAACTGACCGCGTCCGTCGGGCGGTGATCGAAAACCCGACGGACACCGATCGGGCGCTGCGTGACTCGATGTGGCACCGTGGACCCGTTGACTGACGGACGGGGAGCCCGTCGGGCACGCAATGATGCCCGTCGAGGGCACCGGTTCATGGAGGCAGCAATGGACGATCGGGAGACGCGGGACGGCACACGCGGCGAGGCGGCGCGCAGCGACCCCTCGTTCGGCTACCCGGCCCCGGCGAGCGGCATCCCCCAGGATGGCCGCCCGACCCCGGAGGACGGCGCCGACCTGCCGCCGCTGCCACCACCGCCCCCGGTCGGCGCGGAGCTGCCACCGGAGCCGGCCGACGAGGAGCTGCCCGACCGGGCGTACGAGCCTCCTCCGACCCCGACGGACGGCGCCCTGTGGCCGGGCGCGAACCCGTTCGACGCCGGCGGCCAGGACGACGACGACCCGGAGCTGGCCGCGATGATGGCGGCGTTCGGCGACACGTCGGACGCGGCGCCGGCGCCTTCACCGGTGGCCTCGGTCTCGGCCCCTACTTCGGCTCCTCCTACTTCGGCTCCTCCTGCCTCGGCTCCTCCGGCTTCGGCTCCTCCGGCTTCGGCTTCGTCGCCGTCCTGGGAGGCCTTCGCCCCCGCGCCGGAGTCGGCGTACGAGCTGCCGAACCTGAACCCGTCCCCCGACATCTACGGCCCCCCGCCGACCGACCCGCCCCCGCCCCCGCCGGCCCCTCCGGAGCCCCGCGCGGCGGACGAGCCCTCGGACGGCCTGGCCCCCCCGTTCGCCCCGACTCCCCTGGAGGGCTTCGCCCCGGCCGCGGACGAGCCTGAGCCGGAGTCGTCGATGACCCCGGTGGTGGGCCGGGCGACGGTGGCGGGGATCACGGCCCCGGCGGACTTCGAAGAGGTACGCCACGAGGCCGGCACCTACCGGGCCACGACGTACTCGACCTCGGGCACCGACCTGCCCGCCCCGGAGTCCCCGTCGCTCGACGACCAGGCACCGCCGGCCTCCTACGAGCCCGCCCCGCCTTCGAGTGACCTCGGCTCCTACCAGCCGCCGTCCTATTCGAGCGATCCCGGGTCGTACCAGCCCCCGTCGTTCGGCCAGCCGTCCGACGCGGATCAGCCGTCCTACGACCCCGCCCCGTCCGCGGGCAACTATCAGCCCCCGTCGTTCGGCGCCTACGGCGCGTCGTCGGACGCACCCCCGGCCCCCGCGGAACCGGCCGTCGGCGACGAGCCCCCACCGCTGCCGAACCGCCTGCGCACCCCCCGGTCCCAGGTGGAGTCCTCCTGGGACGCCTTCGCCCGCCCGTGGAAGGCCCCGGAGCCGACTTCGGCACCGCCGGCCGACCCCGAGCTCCCGGCCCCGGCCGCGTACCCGCTGCCGACCAACGAGGCCCCGGCACCGTACGGAAGCGCCCCGGCGTACGACCCGCTGAGTGAGCCGGCCCCGTCCTACAACCCGCCGGCCGAACCCGCACACGGGTACAGCCGGCCGGGCGACCCGGCCCCGTCCTACGACCCGGCCTCGTCCTACGACCCGTCCGGCGAGCCAGCACCGGCCTACGGCCAGGCCACGTCGTACGCCCCGGCCGGCTCCAACGACAAGGCCGACGAGCCCGCCCCGTCGTACGACCCGCTCAGCGACCCGGCGCCGTCCTACAGCCCGTCGAGCGACCCCGCCCCGTCGTACAGCCCGCCCAGCGAGCCCGCACCCGCATACGGCCAGGCGGCCGACCCCGCACCGTCGTACGACCCGCTGAACGACCCCGCACCCGCGTACGGCCAGGCGGCCGACCCCGCACCGTCCTACAACCCGCCCAGCGACCCGGTGCCGTCCTACGGCCCGCTCGGCGACCCCGCACCGTCGTACGGCCCGCCCAGCGAGCCCGCTCCCGCGTACGGCCAAGCCGGCGAGTACGCACCCTCCCACGGTGCCGCCGGCCAGCCGTTCGGCCAGGTGAGCGAGCCGCCCGCGCCCGCCGTCCACCCGTTCGCGGTGCAGCGGCCCCAGATTCCCGTGGTGCCCGAGCCGGCCGCCGCGTCGGCCGAGGTCCCGGCGGTCGTCGACGTGCCCTTCCCGGGTGCCGCCGACGTGCCGGCCCCAGTAGGCGACGCGGAGTCCGCGTTCGCCGGCGCCCGGGCCAGCGCTTCCGTCCCAGGCCTGCACACGGTCAGCGCCGAAGAGGCGGCCCAGGCGGCCCGGGGGGCGACACCCACCGTGTACCGCGGCGGCGCCGTCAACACCCAAGCAGCAAGCGACGCGCTCTCAGAGGACGAGCCCCACGAGCCGCACGAGCCGATCCCGGGCCCGACGCCGTCGCCGTTCCCGAGCCCGGAGCCGGTGCCGCAACCCGAGCCCACGCCGTTCCCGCCCGCGCCGACGCCGGAGCCGATCCCGACGCCGTACCCGCCGGCGCCCGAGCCCAGCCCGATCCCGCAGCCCGAGCCCACGCCGCAGCCGGGCCCCGCGCCGGGCCCGTTCCCGCAGCCGCCGTTCCCCGGCCCGTCGCCGTTCCGGCCCGGCCCGTTCCAGTCCCCGGACGCGCCCGCCGCCCCCGGCAGCTTCGGCACGCCCGGAAACTTCGGCACGCCCGGCCTACCGACGCCCCCGGAACCACCGGGACCGCCGACCTTCAGCCCGCCCCCGCTCCCCGAGCCGCCCGGACCGTCCAGCTTCAGCCCGCCGCCGCTCCCCGAGCCGCCCGGACCGTCCAGCTTCAGCCCGCCGCCGCTCCCCGAGCCGCCCGGACCGTCCAGCTTCAGCCCGCCGCCGCTCCCGGAGGCCCCGTCCTACGGCGTCCCCGACTCGCAGCCCGGCCCGTCATTCGGCCCCGGCGCACCGTCCTACGGCGTCCCGGACTCCCAGCCCGGCCCCTCGTTCGGCCCCGGCGCGCCGTCCTCCGGCGGCCCCGCCTACGGGCTCCCGGACGCGCAGCCGGCCTCGTCGTTCGGCCCGGGCTCGGGCGGCGGCTCCCCGTACGGCCTTCCGGACAACAACCCCGCACCGCCCTTCGGCGCCGACCGCACCCCGCCCCCGGTCTCCAGCTCGCCGTTCCTCGCGGCCGAGGAGCCCCCTCCGCTCCCGACGGAGGACGACAACCGGCCGGCCGACGGACCGAGGCCGCCCGCGTACACGACGCCGTCCGCGGAGCACCCGTGGGGCCACAACCCGTCGGGTGAGCAGCCGCCGCCGGAGCAGCAGCAGCCTTGGAACCGGCCCGGGTACGTCGCGCCGCTGCCCGGCCAGCAGAGCTGGGGCCCGCCGCCCAACACGCCGCCGCAAGGACACCCGCAGCAGCAGCAGTGGCAGGGACAACAGCCGCCGCCGCAGCCGGGACAGCCGGGCTGGCAGCCGCCCCACCCGCAGCAGCAGGGCTGGCAGGGACAGCAGCCGCCGCCCGTCCAGGGCTGGCAGCAGCAGGGCTGGCAGGGACAGCAGCCGCCGCCGCAGCCGGGGCAGCCGGGGCAGCCGGGCTGGCGACCGCCGCAGCCCCAGCCGCCCCAGCCGCCGCAGTGGCAGGGACAACAGCCGCCGCAGCCGGGCTGGAACGCGCCCCAGTCGGGGCCACCCGCCCAGCAGCAAGGGTGGAACGCGCCCCAGTCGGGGCCACCCGCCCAGCAGCCGGGTTGGAACGCGCCCCAGTCGGCCCCGCCCGCCCAGCAGCAAGGGTGGAACGCGCCCCAGTCGGGGCCACCCGCCCAGCAGCCCGGATGGAACCCGCCCCAGTCCGGGCCGCCCGCGCAGGGATGGAACCCGCCACCGGCGCAGCCGGGATGGCAGCCGCCCCCGGGGCAGCCGCAGCAGTACGGCCAGCCTCAGTACGGGCAGCCGCCCCAGTACGGGCAGCAACCGCAGTACGGGCAGCAGCCGCCCGCGTGGGGGGCCCCGCCCCCGGTGCCGGGCGCTCCTGGAACGGAGAGCGACGAGCATGAGGTACAACAGCAGAACTGGCCCGTCAGCGGGGGCTATCCGCCGCCGGCCAACCGCGGCCCCGGCAACGTGTACCCGTCCGGCGGCGCGCCGTCGCAGCACGGCCCGGAGCACGGCCAGCCCCCAGCCATCCCCCCGCCCGACGAGGAGGGCGAATTAGCCGAGGAAGCCGAGGCCGAGAAGGCCGACGCGGCCGACAGCTACGGGAAGTGGGCCCGCACCGAGCGAGCCCCCGCCGGCACTGTGTACGGCGGGAAGGGCGGCGCCACGCCGACGCCCCTCCCGGCCGACGGCGGGGACAGTCCGCTCGAGAGCTCCGGGTCACTCACCGGGCACATCCTGAGCCAGGGCACCGAAGAGTCGGATGACGAAGAGGCGCCCCGCAAGTCCGGCAATCGCCGGGTGTTCGTCATCATCGCGGTGATGGTGGTGGTACTGCTGGTAGGCGGCTACCTCACCGTCACACTGGCGCACAATTTCATCGACGAGATTTTCGGCGGCGTCAAAGCGCCCAAGTGAGGCGCGACACGGCGGCTGGGATCGTTCGGTGGGGATCGGATAGTCTTAACCGTTCTCCAACGGAAGGTCCCAGCTCCTTGCTGCTCGCTGACCCCAGCTCGTATCCATCCCTCTTCGAACGGCCCACCGAGCAAGCACCCGGATTTGCGGGCCTCGGGCTTCCCACCAAACTGGTGCGGGCGCTGGCCGCTGAGGGCATCACCGAACCGTTCCCGATCCAGTCGGCGACCGTCCCTGACGTGCTCGCCGGCCGCGACGTGCTCGGCCGCGGCCGTACCGGCTCCGGCAAGACGCTCGCGTTCGGCCTGCCGATGCTCGTCCGGCTCGCCGCCTCCGGCCGTTCCCGGCCCCATGCACCCAAGGCTCTCGTCCTGGTGCCCACCCGCGAGCTCGCGATGCAGGTCAACGACGCGCTGACCCCGCTGGGCAAGGTGCTCGGGCTCTTCTGCAAGACCGCCGTCGGCGGAGTGCCGTACGACCGCCAGATCTGGTCCTTGGAGCGCGGCGTCGACGTGCTGGTGGCGACGCCGGGCCGGCTCGGCGACCTGATCAAGCGGGGCGCCTGCCGCCTGGACTCGGTCGAGATCACCGTGCTCGACGAGGCCGACCAGATGGCCGACATGGGCTTCCTGCCCGAGGTCACCGAGATCCTCAGCCAGACGCCGGCGGGCGGGCAGCGGCTGCTGTTCTCCGCGACGCTGGACAAGGACGTCGACGCGCTCGTGGCGAAGTTCCTGACCGACCCGGTCACGCACTCGATCGAGCCCGCGATGGCCTCGGTGGGGTCGATGGACCACCACGTGCTGCTGGTGCCGCCGAACGACAAGATGGCCATCGCCGCATCCATCGCCGCGCGCAAGGGCCGCACGATCCTGTTCGTGAAGACCCAGCTGGCCGTGGACGAGCTGGTGGACCAGTTCGCGCGCGTCGGCGTGCGGGCCGGGGCACTGCACGGCGGCAAGACGCAGCGGGTGCGCACCCGCACGCTCGCCGAGTTCCGTGAGGGCTCGGTCGACGTGCTGGTCGCGACCGACGTGGCCGCGCGCGGGATCCACATCGACGATGTTTCGTTGGTGGTACACGTGGATCTTCCGCGAGACCAGAAGGACTATCTGCACCGGGCGGGCCGCACGGCTCGGGCCGGGGCCGCGGGCACGGTCGTGTCGCTGGTGCTGCCGCGGCAGCGACGGCGGGCGGCGGCGCTGCTGGCCAAGGCCGGCGTCACCCCCAACGAGCTGCGCGTCCGCGCGGGCGACCCGGCGCTGGCCGAGGTCACCGGCGCGCGTCAGCCCAGCGGGGTGCCGGTGCGCATCGCCAAGAGCTCGAACCAGGGCGCTCCCGGGCGCCGTCCGACGAACGACCGGCGCCCTCCCCGCTTCCGGTAGCGCTCGGTAACGAGGTCTACACAAACGCTCGCGGTCGAGTACGGTCCGGGGATGACCGTGCTACCGCGGGCGTTCGCCTGGCAGCGGACCGACACCGTCGGCGGCGAGTTCGTCACCCTGGACGACCGGCGTGGCCTGCACGCCAAGGGGGTTGCGTTCGCGGCCGAGCTGGCGCTGTACACCTGCCGCTATGAGCTGCACACGGACGAGTCGTGGGCGAGCACCCGGCTCGAGGTCACCGTCGAGGGCGCCGGCTGGCTCCGCACCCTGCGCATGGAGCGGGCCGCCGGGCGTTGGCGGGTCACCACCAGCGAACAGGGCAACCTGGAGCGACTCCTGCCGACGGCGCCGTTCTCGGGCATCGAGGACCCGGACCGGCTGCACGCGGTGCTCGACGTCGACCTGCACAAGTCGCCGCTGACCAGGTCGCTGCCCCTGCGCCGCCTCGGGCTGCACCGGGCCGAGCCGGGCACCACGGCCGACATCGAGGCGGCGTGGGTCCTGCTGCCGAGCCTGGCCGTGCTGCCCTATGCGGAGAGCTACGAGGTGCTGGCGCGGGGCCGGATACGGTACCGCTCGGAGAACTTCACCGCCGAGCTCGACCTCACCGACGACGGTTACGTGGCGGAATATGCGGGGCTGGCGACCCTGGCATGAAGCGCTCAGGCGACCGGCCGGATCCGCCCCTCCCATTTCGTGGAAAGGGCGATCGTGGTGCGTGTGCGGGCCACACCCTTGACGCGGTTCAGGTCCACGATGAGCCGTTCCAGATCGCCGATCGTTTTCACCCGCGCCTTGCACAGAAACGATTCCTCACCCGCCATGAAGTAGCACGACTCGATCTCCTGATGGTCGCGCAGCGCATCGAGGACGGCGTCGGTGTCACCGCTGCTGTCCTGCACGATGCCGATCACGGCGGTCAGCGGCAGGCCCAGCGTCTCGGGCTCGACCTCGGCCCGGTAAGCGCGGATGACGCCGGAGGATTCAAGCTTGCCGACGCGTTCGTGCACGGCCGGGGCGGAGAGGCCGACCTTCCGGGCGAGCTCCGCATATGGAAGGCGGGCGTTGTCGCGGAGGAGGTCGAGGAGTTGGCGGTCGATCGCATCCATCGCGACAAGCCTAACGGTCCGGGTTTTAACACAGCTAATTACCCAGAAGTGCGTTTTCCTCGTTTCCCGGACACGGCACGTGAGCGGTGCTGTAATGGGCGTACATCCCAGGATGACTCGCGCTTTCAGCTTCGCAGCATGGGGGTGCGCGAGCATGGCGAGCCACCCAGGGTAAAGGAGGGGCCGTGGAGACGGGAGATCGTCTGCTGACGCCCGGTGAGGTCGCTGCCTTGTTTCGCGTCGATCCGAAGACGGTGACGCGTTGGGCCGCGGCCGGCCGGATCAGCAGCATCCGAACCCCGGGTGGACACCGGCGGTTCCGGGAATCCGAGGTGAGGGCGTTGCTCGAAGGGGACGACGCTCCGGATGACACCTCTAACGGGAATGGCCGAGCTCACCCGACCAACGAGTGAACAGGCTGTGCGATACGGCGGCGGCGTCGAGAACCTTGCCGGCGACGAAATCGACCAGTTGAGCGGCCGTGGCCGCGGCGCCGGCGGCATAGAAGCCGGGGCTCGCGGGCAGGACCACCGCACCCGCGTCGTGTAGTGCGATGAGGTGCTCCAGGTGACTACGGGTCACCGGGGTCTCGCGTGGCACAACCACGACCGGGCGGCGCTCCTTGAGGTTCACCTCAGCGGAGCGCTGAAGGAGGTCCTTGGAAAGTCCGATGGCGATCCCGGCGCAGGCGGCGGTGCTCGCCGGCACCACCAGCATGCCCTTCGCGGGGTACGACCCACTGCTCGGCCCGGCGGCCAGGTCGCCGGCCGGCCAGTAGGCGACGTCGGCGCCGTCGAGCGTCCGGCCGAGCCAGGCGGCGAGATCGTCCTTCCAGTGCGCGTCCCGGAAGGACACACCGGTCTCGTCGAGGATCGTGAGCCGCGCGGCGCGTGACACGACGAGGTCGACGGCCTCGCCGGCGTCGAACAACGCCCGGATCACGGCCGCCGCGTAGGGCGTGCCCGATGCCCCGGACACTCCGACGACCCATGGCCTGCGCTGATCCACGCGACAACTCTGCCACGGCGGGCGCAAACGGCCGTGGCGGGAGGGGTGCCGACGAAAATGTCGTACCCGGTTGCGAGGATGCAGGCATGGCTCGCGGATTTCCCTATGCAGACCTCAACGAGTTTCTGGCCGCCCTGCAGAAGGCGGGAGAGCTGCACCGGGTCGCGGCGCCGGTCGACCCGCACCTGGAGATCAGCGAGATCGTCACCCGCACCGTGCGCGCCGGCGGCCCCGCGCTGCTCTTCGACAAGCCGACCCGCGGCGACATGCCGGTCGCCATCAACCTGTTCGGCACCGAGCGGCGGATGGCCATGGCGCTCGGGGTCGAGCACCTCGACGAGGTCGGCGCGCGCATCGGCGAGCTGGTCAAGCCCGAGCTGCCGGTCGGCTGGGCCGGCATCCGCGACGGCATCGGCAAGCTCATGCAGCTCAAGTCGGTGCCGCCCCGGCACGTGAAGTCCGCCCCCTGCCAGGAGGTCGTCTACAAGGACGACCAGGTCGACCTCAACAAGCTGCCCGGCCTGCAGGTGTGGCCCGACGACGGCGGGATCTACCACAACTTCGGCCTGACCCACACGCGTCACCCGGAGACGGGCAAGCGCAACCTGGGTCTGTACCGGCTTCAGCAGCACAGCCACAACACGATCGGCATGCACTGGCAGATCCACAAGGACTCCACGGCCCATCACGCGGTCGCGGAGCGGCTCGGGCAGCGGCTGCCGGTGGCGATCGCGATCGGGGCCGACCCCGTGGTCGCCTACACGGCGAGCGCGCCGCTGCCGTCCGACATCGACGAATACCTGTTCGCGGGCTTCCTGCGCGGCGAGCGGGTCGAGATGGTCGACTGCCTCACGGTGCCCCTGCAGGTGCCGGCCAACGCCCAGATCGTGCTGGAGGGCTATCTCGAGCCCGGCGAGCGGCTGCCCGAGGGCCCGTTCGGCGACCATACCGGCTTCTACACCCCGGTCGAGGACTTCCCGGTCCTGCACGTGCAGTGCATGACGACCCGCAAGCAGCCGATCTACCACTCGATCATCACGTCGAAGCCGCCGCAGGAGGACCACGGCCTGGGCAAGGCGACCGAGCGCATCTTCCTGCCGCTGCTCAAGCTGCTGATCCCGGACATCGTGGACTACGACCTGCCGGCCGCCGGGGTGTTCCACAACTGCGTGATCGTCTCCATCCGCAAGCGGTACCCCAAGCACGCGCAGAAGGTGATGAGCGCCGTCTGGGGCGCCCACCTCCTGTCGCTGGCCAAGCTCATCGTGGTCGTTGACGACGACTGCAACGTGCACGACTACGCCGAGGTGGCCTTCCGCGCGTTCGGCAACGTCGACTACACCCACGACCTGCTGCTCACCCAGGGCCCCGTCGACCACCTCGACCACGCGTCCTACCAGCAGTTCTGGGGCGGCAAGGCGGGGCTGGACGCCACGCGGAAGACGCCGGCCGAGGGCTACCATCGCGGCTGGCCGGAAGAGATGGTCATGTCGCCCGAGGTCGTGGCGCGGGTGGACAAGCGCTGGAGAGAGTATGGGTTCAATGACAACGCCGAAGGCGACAAATGGCCGCGGAAGACTTCCAGATGACGCTGGCTGAGGCACCTCCGAGCCGGGTCAAGGCGTTCCTGCGGCTGGTCGCGATCGAGCACTCGGTGTTCGCGCTGCCGTTCGCCTACCTGGCCGCCCTGACCGTGATGACCACGACCGGCGGCGAGCGCCCGCGGGTCGGCTGGCTCGACCTGCTGCTGGTGACGATCGCCATGGTCGGCGCGCGCACGTTCGCGATGGCCGCCAACCGGATCATCGACCGGCACATCGACGCGCGGAACCCCCGCACGTCCAAGCGCGAGCTGGTGACCGGCGCGGTGAGCGTGCGCACGGCGTGGACCGGCGCCATCGTCGCCATCGTCGTGTTCCTGGGGGCGGCGGCCCTGCTCAACCCGCTCTGCCTCGCCCTGGCGCCGCTGGCCGTGGTGCCCCTGGTCGTGTATCCGTACGGCAAGCGCTTCACCAACTGGCCCCACGCCATCCTGGGCATCGCGCAGCTGGTCGGCCCGGTCGGCGCCTGGCTCGCGGTCACCGGCGACCTGCGCGGCTCGGGCCCGGCCTGGGTGCTCGGCCTCGCGGTCGGGCTCTGGATCGGCGGCTTCGACCTGATCTACGCCTGCCAGGACACCGAGATCGACCGCGAGATCGGCGTGCACTCGGTGCCGGCCCGCTTCGGCGTGCCGTTCGCCCTGCGCCTGTCGACCATCGCCCACATCGTCACGTTCGCCCTGTTCGTCTGGTTCGGCCAGCTGGTCGGGCTCGGGTGGCCGTGGTGGATCGGGCTCGCGGTGACCGCGGTGGCCTTCACCTACGAGCACGCGATCGTGCGGCCGGGCGACCTGTCCCGCGTCAACCGCGCCTTCTTCACGGCCAACGGGTTCGTGGGGATCGCGTTGTTCGTGTTCGCCCTGCTCGACCTCGTGATCCGCGGCGGGCTTCGGCCCTGACCATGAGCGCCTCTACGATGCCGCAGATGGACGCCGACAGCCCCGGAGACCGCCCCGGCCCGACAACGGCCGCCGCGGCCTCACCGGCGGCCACCGATCCGACGGCAACGCCGAACCGCCCCGACGCGGGCGAGGCCATCGCGCCGCAGGCCACGGCGGACCCGACCACGGCGGACCCAATCGCGAAGGGCCAGACCGCGAGAAGTCGGGCCGCTGGGAGCCAGACCGCGAAGGGCCGGACCTCGGCGGACCAGCCGCCCGCACTCGACCGGTCGACGGCCGCGGTGGCCACAGCGGACCGGCCGGCGGCGGCCGAAGCCGACGTCGCGGCGGGCAGCGGCGGGCCGGAGGAGCCCGGCGGTGGCGTGGCGACCGGGCGCGATCGGCCGTGGCGGCGGGCGCTGCTCGTCGGGTTCGGGATCTTCGCGGCCAGCAAGATCGCGCTCGCCGTCGTCACGGCGTTCTCCTGGATCGGGGAGAAGCGGCCCAACGTCACCGCGGCCTACATCGCCGCGCAGTGGGCCTCGCAGTGGGACTCGAAGTGGTTCATCGACATCGCACAGCGCGGGTACTACCCGGAGCCGGACAAGGCGCCTGCCGCGTTCTTCCCGATGTACCCCATGCTGATCCGCGTTCTCACCCCGCTCTGCCTCGGCAAGCCGTGGGTGGCCGCGCTGCTCGTCGCCAACGTCGCGTCGCTCGGCACCCTGGTGGTGCTCTACCGGCTCGCCGAGCGCGAGTTCGACCGGGTCGTGGCCGGCCGCACGGTGTTCTACCTGGTCGCGTTCCCGACCGCGTTCTTCCTGACCGCCGGCTACAACGAGGGCCTGTTCATCGGGCTCATGCTGGCGTCGCTGTACTGCCTGCGCCAGCAGCGCTGGTGGTGGGCCGGCGCGTTCGGCGGGCTCGCGGTGTTCACGCGGTCCGCCGGGATTCTGCTGGCCGCGGCGTTCGTGTGGGAGTACGTGCGGGTCAATCAGTTCAAGCTGCGCAGCAGTGCGCTGGCGGTGCTGCTCATCCCCGTCGGGGTGGGCGGCGTGGCGGTGTTCTCGCTGAACGCGTACGGGGAGCCGTTCGCGTTCCTCAAGGCGCAGCGGTACTGGGGCCGGCACCTGGACTGGCCGTGGATGCCGGTCCTGCGCGGGGTCAGGTCGCTGGTGACCCCGCACGGCCTGCGGTACGGCTTCAGCGACGTCTGGGTGCACAACCTGCTGGAGCTGGCGACCGCGCTGATGTGCATCGCGCTGCTCGTGCTCTGCTTCGTCGGGCCGTGGAAGATGCGCCGCGACCAGTGGGTGTTGCCGCTGGTCGGCGTCGGGCTGACGCTGCTCATGATCAGCTTCCCGTCGTCGCACATGCCCTACCCGCTGTACTCGGCGTCGCGCTTCGGCCTCGAGGTGTTCCCGGCGTTCATGATCCTGGCGCGCATCGGGGCGCGGCCGTGGCTCGATCGGATCGTGGTCGCCCTCTTCTTCATGCTGCAGGCGATTCTGGCCGCTTACTTCGTGCGGGGCGGCTGGGTCGCGTAATCGTAGGGGTGTGCAGATGCGCAGCGGTGCCTTCTCCGACCAGCCCGCCGCCGACGAGCCGGGCGGCCCCGAGCCGACGACCATGCGGTGGCGGGTCTCGCCCGGCTTCACCGCCCTCAAGTGCGCGGTCACCGTGGCCCTCGCCCTCGGCGCCGTGTTCCTCGCCGAGGACCGCCCGGCCCGGACCGCGGCCATCGTCGCGGCCGTCGTCGCCGGGGCGTACGCGCTGCGCGACCTCATCGCCCCGGTACGCCTCGCCGCCGATCCGGACGGCCTGACGGTCGTGTCCGGCTACGCGGGCCACCGGCGCCTGGACTGGCCCGAGATCGAGCGCGTCCGCCTGGAGGCCCGCACGCGCGCGGGCCTGCGCACCGAGTACCTCGAGATCGACACGGGCGACAACCTGCACCTGCTCAGCACGTACGACCTCAACGCCCGCCCGGCCGACGTCGCCGACGCCCTGGCCCGCATCCGAGCCGCCAGTGGAACCCGCGACTGAGCAGCTCCCGGTCGTCCGGCCGGCTCCAGCAAAGACACCGGCGGCCGAGCGGATTCCTCGCACAACACGGCCGTGGCGGCGGGCGGTCCTGGCCGGATGCGCGATCTTCGCCGCCAGCCGCGCCGGCATCGCGGCCGTCTCCGTGCTCGCCTGGATCGGGGACCCCGCCCCGGGCAAGTCGCCCACCCACGTCGCCTGGCTGTGGGCGTCCCAGTGGGACTCGAAGTGGTTCATCGCCATCGCCGAGCACGGCTACCAGCGCACCTCCGACGCCTCCCCCGCCGCCTTCTTCCCGCTGTACCCCCTGCTCATCCGGGTCCTCACGCCGCTGTGCGGGCACCGGGAGTGGGTCGCGGCGCTCCTGGTCGCCAACGCCGCACTCCTGGCCGCGCTCATCCTGCTGTACCGCCTGACCGACCTCGAGCTCGGCCGCGCCGCCGCCGGCCGGGCCGCGTTCTACCTGGTGGCGTTCCCGACGGGCTTCTTCCTGAGCGCCGCCTACAACGAGGGCCTGTTCATCGCGCTCGTGCTCGCCACCGTGTACTGCCTGCGCCGCCGCCTCTGGTGGTCCGCCGGCGCGCTCGGCGCCCTGGCCGCGGCCACCCGATCCGCCGGCATCCTGCTCGCCGCGGCGTTCGTGTTCGAGTACGCCCGCACGCGCCCCAAGCGCTGGTCCGAAATATGCGCATTAATCGTCATCCCGGGCGGTCTCGGCGCGGTGATGCTCGTGAACAAGATCGCGTACGGCGACCCGCTCGCCTTCTCGCACACGCAGGCCACGCACTGGGGCCGCCACCTGACCTGGCCCTGGCAGGCGCCGCTCGACGCCGCACGCAACGCCGGCCCGCCGTTCACGGAGATCTGGGCCCACAACGTCCTCGAGCTCGCGACGGTCGCGGCTCTCGCCGCGCTCCTGCTCCCGTGGCTGCGCCGACCCCGGGACCAGGCGATCTTCCCGCTGCTCGGCCTGGCCCTGCTGACGTTCATGGTGAGCTTTCCCAGCCGGTACACCAGCGATATCCCGTATCCGCTCTACTCCGCGTCCCGGATCGGGCTCGAAATCTTCCCCGCGTTCATGGCGCTGGGCGCGCTGGGGCGACGGCCCTGGCTCGACCGCGGGGTGCTCGTGCTGTTCCTGACCACCCAGGGCGTGCTGGCCGCGCACTTCCTGCACGGCGGCTGGGTGGCCTGAATCAGGTGTGAAGCTCAGGCGTCGTTGCGCACCGCGAAGATCGCGATGTCGTCCCGCGGCGCCTCCGGCGAGTAGGCGAGCGTCCGCGCCCGCAGCCGGGCCACGACGACGTCGGCGGGGAAGCCGGCGAGCTTCGCGGCCTCGTCGCGGAGCCGGTCGACGCCGTACAGGTCGATGCCGCGGCGCCGCTCGGTGACCCCGTCGGTGAAGAAGATCAGCGTGTCGCCGGGATCGAGCAGCACCTGGGTGCGCGGGGTGTTGATGTTGTCGAGCAGGCCCAGGGCGGTGCCGCAGGCGCCGACGAGCTCTGTGCGCCCGTCCGCGCGCAGCAGCACCGGCTGGTCGTGCCCGGCGAGGTGGAGCGTCACGTCGAGCCGGTTGTCCTGGCGGCGCAGGATCTGGGCCAGGCAGAGCGTGCAGAAGCGGCCGCCGCCACGCTCCAGCAGGGTCTCGTTGAGCCGCAGCAGTACCTCGGGCAGCGGCCGCCCGTCGCGGACGAGCACCCGGGTCACGTCGCGGACCAGCCCGGTCACGGTCGCGGCCTGCACGCCCTTGCCGGAGACGTCGCCGACCACGACGAGCCAGCGGCGCCCGGACAGCGGCACGACGTCGTAGAAGTCGCCGCCGACCTCGACGCCCTCGCCCGTGGGCACGTACTCGGCGCCGAACTCGACCCCCTCGGCCCGGGGCAGCTGGGGTGGGAGCAGCGAGCGCTGGAGGGTCTGGGCGACGCGGCGGCGCTCGGCGTGGATGTTTGCGTTGTCGATGGCGAGCGCGGCGCGGCGGGCCACGTCCTCGACGACCGCCACCTCCTCGGCGCGCTGCCAGGTGTCGCGGTTCCCGCCGACCGCCAGCGTGCCCAGGTGCTGGTTGCGGGCGATGAGCGCGACGATGTAGCCCTCCAGCGGGGCCCCCAGGGGTACCACCGCGTCGGTGCCCATCGCCTCCTTCAGCTGCGGCGTGGCCTGCGCGAGGGCGTCGAGGAGGTCGGCGACCTGGGACTCGTCGGCGTGCGTGGCCGCGGCCAGGCGCAGCTCGCCCCCGGCATCGGCGGCGTGGATGGCGCACCACTGCCCCAGCCGCGGTACGACCAGCCGCGGGATCAGCGCCAGCGTGAGCTCGACGTCGAGGGACTGGGCCAGCAGCTCGCTCGTGTCGGCGAGGAACGTCAGCCAGGTCCGCCGCTCGGCGTCGGCGCGGCGCAGCCGGTGGTTCTCGACCAGCAGCGTGAGCCGGTCGGCGGCCAGGGCGATGAGCGGACGCGCGTAGGGGCTGCTCCCGCCCCCGGCCACGACCAGCTCGGCGCGCCACGGGCGGGCCACGCGCAGCGGCACCCGGCGGCCAAAGCCGCCGCCGGCCGACTGGGTCTCGACCGACGTGGCCTGTGTCGCCTGACTGCCGACGGTGCCGCCGAGGCGCCCGTACGCACTCACGGTGTGCGGCCCGTTGCCCTCGTCCACAGTGAGCGCCGCGCCGTGGGCCCCGATCGCCCGGCACAGCCGCTGCAGCAGCTCCTCGGCGAGCTCGTCCAGCGCGGCGCCCTGCCCCGACCAGATCAGCGAGTCGACCGCCGAGGGCAGGTCGAAGGCCGGCACGCCGGGCCGCTGCTCGGGGCTGACGTCGAGGCGGAACCAGACGCCCTTGCCGCCGCTGAAGTGCACGGTGCCCCAGGCCGTGGCCATCTGCTCGACCAGCAGCAGCCCGCGCCCGCGCTCGGGCAGCTCGCCGCCGGTGGTCTCGGGGAAGCTCGGCGCGATGGCGCCGGGCTGGAAGTCGAGCACGGCGACCGTGAGTGACGCGTCACCGGCGGTGATCTCCAGGTCGACCTCGGTGCCGGCGTGCACGACGCTGTTGGTCGTGAGCTCGGTGACGAGCAGGAGGGCCTCGTCGAGCACCGGGCCGAGGTCCCGTTCGTGCACGATCGTCCGGATCGCGTCACGGGCCAGACCGGGAGAGCTATGGTCGGCCGGGAGCCTGATCCGCCGGACGGTCGGGGTTGTCACATATCGCAGTCTCCACTGAACGGTGGTAACAATCCAACCTGAAGGACGACGATGGGTGGACACCGCCTGCCCCCGAGACCGGTGGAGACGTCATGACCACAGTCGAAGAAGTCCCCCAGAAGAGTCCGGAAACCCTCCTCCTCGAGGAGCTCTCCGGGGCGCTGGACCGATTGCTCTCCGGTGATCTGAAGATCAGGTTGAGCCGGCGCGACGGGCTGCCCGGCGAGGTGGTCGAACGCTTCAACCGGCTCGCCGAGATGAAGCTGCGCCACACCCGGGAACTGCTGCGCATCAGCCGGGTCGTCGGCCGCGAGGGCCGGATGACGGAGCGGCTCGACGAGGAGGGCTTCGAGGGGGCCTGGCTCGACCGCATCCACGCGGTGAACTCGCTCATCGACGACCTGGGCCGCCCGACCACCGAGATCGCCCGAGTGATCGTGGCGGTGGCCGAGGGCGACCTCTCGCAGCAGCTGGCGCTCGAGATCGACGGGCGGCCGCTGCGGGGCGAGTTCCTCACCATCGGCCGCACCGTGAACACGATGGTCGACCAGCTCTCGTCGTTCGCCGACGAGGTCACGCGCGTGGCCCGCGAGGTCGGCACCGAGGGCAAGCTCGGCGGCCAGGCCCAGGTCACCGGCGTCGCCGGCACCTGGCGGGACCTCACGGACTCGGTGAACTCCATGGCCGCCAACCTGACGGGGCAGGTGCGGTCGATCTCCACAGCGGCGACGGCGGTGGCCCGCGGCGACCTGTCGCAGAAGATCACGGTGAGCGCGAAGGGCGAGATCGCCGAGCTGTCCGAGACGATCAACTCGCTCGTCGACACGCTGCGGATCTTCGCCGAGCAGGTGACCCGGGTGGCCCGCGAGGTCGGCACCGAGGGCAAGCTGGGCGGCCAGGCCGACGTGCCGGGCGTGGCCGGCACCTGGAAGGACCTCACGGACAACGTCAACTCGATGGCGTCCAACCTCACCAGCCAGGTCCGCAACATCGCCCAGGTCGCCACCGCGGTGGCCCGGGGCGACCTCTCGCAGAAGATCACGGTGGCCGCCCAGGGCGAGATCCTGGAGCTCAAGGACACCGTGAACACGATGGTCGACCAGCTCTCGTCGTTCGCCGACGAGGTGACCCGCGTGGCCCGAGAAGTCGGCACCGAAGGCAAACTCGGCGGCCAGGCCCAGGTCACCGGCGTCGCCGGCACCTGGCGCGACCTCACCGACAACGTCAACTTCATGGCCTCGAACCTCACCAGCCAGGTCCGCAACATCGCCCAGGTGTCGACGGCCGTGGCGAAGGGCGACCTGTCGCAGAAGATCACGGTCGACGCCCGCGGCGAGATCCTCGAACTGAAGTCGACCGTGAATACCATGGTCGACCAGCTCTCGTCGTTCGCCGACGAGGTGACCCGCGTGGCCCGAGAAGTCGGCACCGAAGGCAAACTCGGCGGCCAGGCCCAGGTCACCGGCGTCGCCGGCACCTGGCGCGACCTCACCGACAACGTCAACTTCATGGCCTCGAACCTCACCAGCCAGGTCCGCAACATCGCCCAGGTCGCCACCGCCGTGGCCCGGGGCGACCTGTCGCAGAAGATCACCGTCGACGCCCGCGGCGAGATCCTCGAGCTCAAATCGACCGTCAACACGATGGTCGACCAGCTCTCGTCGTTCGCCGACGAGGTGACCCGCGTGGCCCGAGAAGTCGGCACCGAAGGCAAGCTCGGCGGCCAGGCCCAGGTGCGCGGGGTCGCCGGCACCTGGCGCGACCTCACCGACAACGTCAACTTCATGGCCTCGAACCTCACGGCCCAGGTCCGCAACATCTCGCAGGTCGCGACGGCGGTGGCCCGCGGTGACCTGTCGCAGAAGATCACCGTCGACGCCCAGGGCGAGATCCTGGCCCTGAAGTCCACGGTCAACACGATGGTCGACCAGCTCTCGTCCTTCGCCGACGAGGTCACCCGCGTGGCCCGCGAGGTCGGCACCGAGGGCAAGCTGGGCGGCCAGGCCCAGGTGAAGGGCGTCTCCGGCACCTGGCGCGACCTGACCGACAACGTGAACTCGATGGCGTCCAACCTGACCAGCCAGGTCCGCAACATCGCCCAGGTCACCACGGCCGTGGCGAAGGGCGACCTGTCGCAGAAGATCACGGTCGACGCGCACGGCGAGATCCTCGAACTGAAGTCGACCGTCAACACGATGGTCGACCAGCTCTCGTCCTTCGCCGACGAGGTCACCCGCGTGGCCCGCGAGGTCGGCTCGGAGGGCAAGCTCGGCGGCCAGGCCCAGGTGAAGGGCGTCTCCGGCACCTGGCGCGACCTCACCGAGAACGTCAACCAGCTGGCCTCGACGCTGACCACCCAGCTGCGGGCGATCTCGCAGGTGTCCACGGCCGTGACCCGCGGCGACCTGACCCAGCGGATCGCGGTCGAGGCGCTCGGCGAGGTGGCCGAGCTCAAGGACAACATCAACCAGATGATCGTCACGCTCCGCGAGACCACGAAGAAGAACGCGGAGCAGGGCTGGCTCGACTCCAACCTGGCCCGCGTCGGCGGCCTGCTGCAGGGCCAGCGCGACCTCGGCGAGGTCTGCCGCATGATCATGGCCGAGGTGACGCCGCTGGTCGACGCGCAGATCGGCGCGTTCTTCCTCTCCGGCGCCGACCCGGAGATCGGGCTGCGGCTGCGCCTGGAGGCCTCGTACGGCTACGTGGCCCCCGGCGTCGACATCAGCTTCGCGCCCGGCGAGGGCCTCATCGGCCAGGCGTCGCTGTCCCGCCGGGCGATCCGCGTGCAGGCCGCGCCCGAGTCCCGGCTCCAGGTGCGCTCCGGGGTCACCGAGACCCCGCCGGTCGACCTGGTCGTGCTGCCGGTGCTCTTCGAGGGCGAGCCGCTCGGCGTGATCGAGTTCGGCAGCGTCTCCCCGTTCAGCGAGCTGCACCTGTCCTTCCTCGACCGGCTCGTGGTCACCATCGGCGTGGCGCTCAAGACGATCCTGGCCAACCGGCGCACGGAGGAGCTGCTGTCCCAGTCGCAGCGGCTCACCGAGGAGCTGCAGGACCAGTCGGCGGAGCTGCAGCGCACCAACGCCGAGCTGGAGGAGAAGGCGACGCTGCTGTCGGAGCAGAAGGGCAACATCGAGAAGCAGAACCGCGAGATCGAGATGGCGCGGCTCGGCCTGGAGGAGAAGGCGCTGCAGCTCGCGCAGGCGTCGCAGTACAAGTCGGAGTTCCTGGCCAACATGAGCCACGAGCTGCGGACCCCGCTCAACTCGATGCTGCTGCTGTCCCGCCTGCTGGCCGACAACCCGGACACGAACCTGACCGCGCGGCAGATCGAGTTCGCGGCGACGATCCACAACGCCGGCTCCGACCTGCTCGCGCTCATCGACGACATCCTCGACCTGTCCAAGATCGAGGCGGGCCGGATGGACGTCGAGCCGGGCGAGGTCTCGTTCGAGGAGATCCGGGCGTACGTCGAGCAGGCCTTCGCCCCCCAGGCCGAGGACAAGGGCCTGGAGTTCACCGTGGTGACCGACTTCTCGCTGCCGCCGGCGATCGTCACCGACCCGCAGCGGCTCCAGCAGATCCTGCGGAACCTGGTCTCCAACGCGGTCAAGTTCACCGACCACGGCGGGGTGACGCTGACCATCGGGGTGGCCCCGGCCGACCTGGAGTTCCAGTCGCCGACGCTCGCCGGGGCGCGGCGCGTGATCCAGTTCGCGGTCTCCGACACCGGCATCGGCATCTCGGACGACAAGGTGGCGCTCATCTTCGAGGCGTTCCAGCAGGCGGACGGGACCACCAGCCGGAAGTACGGCGGCACCGGCCTCGGCCTGTCGATCTCCCGCGAGCTGGCCCGCCTGCTCGGTGGCGGGATCGGGGTGACCTCTCAGGTCGGGCGTGGGGCGACGTTCACGCTGTACCTCCCCGACGTCATCGCCACCGAGGTGACGCCGACCCTGCACCAGCAGCTGCACCTGGCGCTGCCGAGCCAGCTGGCCGCGCTGCCGCCGGCGAGCCGCCCGATCGCCGCGGCCCCGCCGATGCTGCGCTCGTTGCCCTCCGCCGAGCGTCACCCGACGGCGGCGGCCCACCAGCTCGACGGCGCCACCGTGCTGATCGTGGACGACGACGTGCGCAACGTCTTCGCCCTCACCAGCGCGCTGGAGCTGCACGGGATGACGGTGCTGTACGCGGACAACGGCGCCGACGGCGTGCGGATCCTCTCCGAGCACCCGGACGTCGACATCGTGCTGATGGACGCGATGATGCCCGACCAGGACGGCAACGAGACGACCCGCGCGATCCGGCGCAACCGGCGCTTCGCCGAGCTGCCGGTGGTGTTCCTGACCGCCAAGGCGATGCCGGGCGACCGCGAGTCGTCCCTGGCCGCCGGGGCCAGCGACTACATCACCAAGCCGGTGGACCTCGACGAGCTGCTTGACGTGATGGCCGCCTGGGTAAACGGGGAGGGCCGCGCAGTGTAGGTTGCGTGGGGGAAACCGTGGAAGGAGCGCCACCTTTGACTGGACCGGATCGGCCCGCGAAGGTGCTCCTCGTCGACGACCGGCGGGACAACCTGCTGGCCCTCGAGGCGACCCTGCAGGGCCTGGCGGTCCAGACGGTCGGCGCGGACAGCGGCGAGGACGCCCTCAAGCGGCTCCTTGTCGACGACTTCGCGCTGATCCTCCTCGACGCCCAGATGCCCACGATGGACGGTTTCGAGACCGCCCGGCACATCAAGCGCCGGGAGAAGACCCGCCACGTGCCGATCATCTTCCTCACGGCCGCGCCGGACCGGGACTCCCACCTGGCGCTGCGCGGCTACGCGGCCGGCGCGGTCGACTACATCACGAAGCCGTTCGACCCGTGGGTGCTGCGCGCGAAGGTGTCGGTCTTCGTCGAGCTCTGGACGATGACGCAGCAGCTCGCCGCCCAGTCGGACCTCGTGCGGGAGCGCGACGCCGAGCTGCGCGCGGCGGGCGTGTCCGTGGATGAGGCGACGGCGCTGCTGAAGGGGGCCCTGGCCGCGGACGGCGAGCTGGGCCGCGAGCAGGTCGAGAAGGCGATGAGCGCGCTGGCCAAGGCCCGCGCGAAGATCTAGGCCTAGGCCTCCTGGATCATCAGCGCGTCGCGCAGCCCCGTGATGTCCAGCACCCGGATCAGGAACGCGCCCACATTGACGAGCACCAGGTAGCTCTGCGCCAGCGTGGCCTTCCGGCTCAGCACGACAAGCGTCCCGAGCCCCTGGGAGTCGCAGAACGTGACCCCTGCCATGTCCAGCACCACCCGCGCGGGCGGCTCGTTCAGCACCTCGTCGACGGCGGCGGCCAGGCGCGGCACGGTCGACATGTCGATCTCACCGGTCAGCGCCACTACGGTCTCGCTGGGCGCTCGGCGCACGGATACGGAGAGATCGGGGCGATCCACGACACCAGCCTATATTGGATCAGCGCCCGCAGTGGTGTCGGGCACACGGCGCTGAGGCCCGCGCGTCGGGGCGCCGGGGCGACTGTCAGAATGGGCAGGCTGTGACCGATATTGACGCCGCCGGTCTGGGCCCGTACGCGGGCGATGCACCGGCCTCGCAGGCCCTGTTCGACCGTGCCCAGGCCATCGTGCCGGGTGGGGTGAATTCACCTGTCCGGGCCTTCCGGGCGGTGGGGGGCACCCCGCGCTTCATGGTCGGCGGCTCCGGCTGCTGGCTCACCGACGCCGACGGCCGGCGCTACCTGGACCTTGTCTGCTCGTGGGGGCCGCTGATCCTCGGCCACGCCCACCCGGAGGTCATCGCCGCGATCACCGAGGCCGCCGCGCGCGGCACCAGCTTCGGCACCCCGACGCCCGGCGAGGTCGCCCTCGCCGAGGAGATCGTCGCCCGGACCCCGGTCGACCAGGTGCGCCTGGTCAACTCCGGCACCGAGGCGACGATGAGCGCCCTGCGCCTGGCGCGCGGCTTCACCGGGCGGTCGAAGGTGGTCAAGTTCTCCGGCTGCTACCACGGGCACGTCGACGCGCTGCTCGTCGCGGCCGGGTCCGGGGTGGCCACGCTGGCCCTGCCCGACTCGCCCGGCGTCACGGGCGCGGCCGCCGGCGACACGCTCGTGCTGCCGTACAACGACTTCGACGCGCTCGACGCCGTCTTCGCGGCGCACGGGCACCAGATCGCCGCGGTGATCACCGAGGCGGCGGCCGGCAACATGGGCGTGGTCGCGCCCCGCGACGGGTTCAACGCCCGGATCGCCGAGCTCGCGCACCGCCACGGCGCCCTGCTGATCCTCGACGAGGTCATGACCGGGTTCCGGGTCAGCCGCGGTGGCTGGGCCGGGCTCGAGCCCGTCGACGCCGACCTCTACACGTTCGGCAAGGTCATGGGCGGCGGCATGCCGGCCGCGGCGTTCGGCGGGCGGACCGAGATCATGTCGCGGCTCGCCCCGGCCGGCCCGGTGTACCAGGCCGGAACGCTCTCCGGCAATCCGCTGGCGTGCGCGGCGGGCCTGGCGACCCTGCGACTGGCGACCGCGGACGTCTACGCGTGCCTCGACGCCACCGCCGCGACGGTCTCGAAGCTGACCTCCGATTCCTTGTCCGCCGCCGGTGTACCCCACGTGCTGTCCACGGCGGGCAGCATGTTCTCGATCTTCTTCACCGACCGGCCGGTGCACTCGTTCGCCGACGCGCAGACTCAGGACGTGGCCGCGTTCCGGGCCTTCTTCCACGAGATGCTCGCGCGCGGCGTCTACCTGCCGCCCAGCGCGTACGAGTCGTGGTTCGTCTCCACGGCGATCGACGACGAGGCACTCGGCGTGCTGGAGGCGGCCCTGCCGCACGCCGCCCGGGCCGCGGCCCAGGTGGCGGCATGAAGACGATCGTGCACGTGCTGCGCCACGGCGAGGTGTACAACCCGGACAAGATCCTCTACGGGCGCCTGCCCGGCTACCGCCTCTCCGAGCTCGGCGTGCAGATGGCCAAGGCCGCGTCCGAGTCGCTGGCCGGCCGGGACATCACGCACCTGGTCGCGAGCCCGCTGGAGCGCGCGCAGCAGACCGCCGAGCCGTTCGCCGCGCAGCTCGGCCTGCCGGTCACGATCGACGAGCGGCTGATCGAGAGCGCGAACTTCTTCGAGGGCAAGCAGGTCGGCGTGGGCGACGGCTCGCTCAAGGACCCGCGCAACTGGTGGGTGCTGCGCGACCCGATGACCCCGTCGTGGGGCGAGCCGTACAACGTGATCGCGGCCCGGATGTTCCAGGCCCTGCTGGCCGCCCGCGAGGCGGCCGAGGGGCACGAGGCCGTGTGTGTCTCGCACCAGCTGCCGATCTGGACCCTGCGCCGGCACGTCGAGAAGAAGCGGCTGTGGCACGACCCGCGGCGCCGCGAGTGCGCGCTGGCCAGTCTCACCAGCTTCCACTTCGAGGACACCAAGATCGTCGGGATCGCCTACTCCGAGCCCGCCGCCCACCTCATCGCGCTCTCGGCCTCGGCGCGCAACGCCAAGGGCGCCTGAGATGCGCCGGGTTCTGATCCTGGTGGCCCTCGCCGCGGTCCTGGGCGTGGGGGCCTGCGGCAGCGCCACGCCCCAGAACGCGCTCGGCAGCCGCAAGATCGCGGTGGACCAGCGGGCCAAGGCACCCGCCATGGGCGGCGACCTCATGGACGGCGGGGGCCGCTTCGAGCTCGCCCAGCACCGGGGCGAGGTCGTGGTCGTGAACTTCTGGGCCTCGTACTGCCCGCCCTGCCGCTCCGAGGCCCCCGAGCTGGAGAAGGTGCTCGCCGCCACCAAGGCCCAGGGCGTGACCTTCATCGGCGTCAACGTGCGGGACCAGCGCGGGCCGGCGGAGGCGTACCTGGCCGACATCAAGCCCACGTACGGCAGCATCTTCGACCCGTCGGCGTCGCTCGCCCTGAACTTCGACGTGCCGCCGAACTCGATCCCGGCCACGCTGGTGATCGACAAGGCCGGGCGCATCGCCGCGGTCATGCGCTCCGAGGTCGATCAGGCCCTGCTCGAACCGATCGTGCGCGACCTGCTGGCCGAGCAGGCCTGATGGACGCCGGGACGGTGGCCGCGAGCGGCCCGCTCCTGCTGGCCATCGGGGTGGCCGCCCTCGCCGGGCTGGTCAGCTTCCTTTCGCCGTGCATCCTGCCGCTGGTACCGGGATATCTCTCCTACGTCACCGGCCTCGCCGGCGCCGACCTCGACTCGGGGCGTCGCCGCGGCCGGGTGCTCGCCGGCGTGGGCCTGTTCGTCGCCGGCTTCAGCGCGGTGTTCATCGGCCTGATCATCCTCGCCACGCGCGCCGCGATGTCGCTCGTCGTGCACCGCCGGCTGATCGAGGTCGTCGTCGGCGTCGCCGTCATCGTGCTCGGCCTGGCGTTCATCGGCCTGATCCCGGGCCTGGAGCGGCAGTGGCGCATCCAGCGCCTGCCCTCCGCGGGCCTGGTCGGCGCGCCCGTCCTCGGCGTGGTCTTCGCGCTGTCCTGGGCGCCGTGCACCGGCCCGACCCTCGGCGCGATGATCGCGCTCGGCTCGACCAGCGGCTCGCAGGCCCGGGCGGTCACGCTCGCGGTGGCGTACTCGCTGGGCATCGGCATCCCGTTCGTCGCCCTGGGGCTGGGCTTCCAGCGGTTCATCGGGGTCGTGAAATTCGTCCGCCGCAACAGCCGCTGGGTCACCCGCATCGGCGGCGCCCTGCTCGTGCTGATCGGGCTCGCCCTGGTCACCGGCGTCTGGAGCTACCTCATGACCGCCCTGCAGGCGAACATCGGCCCGGCTGGAACGGTGCCGATCTGATGCGCTGGCTCTACCACACCACCGTCTCCGTGAGCCGGCGCGCCTGGCGCCAGCTGACCAGCATGCGCACCGCCCTGGTGCTGCTGTTCCTGCTGGCCGTGGCCGCGATCCCGGGCTCGGTGCTGCCGCAGCGCAACGTGTCGCCGGAGAAGGTCGACACCTACCTCGAAACGCACCGGCAGTGGGGGCCGACGCTCGACCGGCTGTCGTTCTTCGACGTGTACGGCTCGCCCTGGTTCTCGGCGATCTATCTGCTGCTGTTCGTCTCGCTGGTCGGCTGCCTGGTGCCGCGGTTCCGGGGACACATCGCGGCGCTGGTGAAGGTACCGCCGAAAGCTCCTGCTCGTTTCGAACGGCTGCCGCAGCACGCCGTGCTGGCTCCGTCGGGGACCGCCGAGGATGCCGAACGCATCCGGCTCGTGCTGCGCAAACGCCGCTTCCGCACCACGGTGCGCCAGGACGGCGACGTGCTGGAGATCTCGGCCGAGAAGGGCTACCTGAAGGAGACCGGCAACCTGGTCTTCCACTTCGCCCTGCTGTCGCTGATCTTCGGCGTCGCGTTCGGCTCGTGGTTCGGCTGGCACGGCAACCGCGTGCTGGTGGAGGGCGACGACTTCGCCTTCTGCAACACGCTGCTCAACTACGACGAGCACGCGCTGGGCGCCCAGGTCGGCGAGAACGACCTGCCCCGGTTCTGCCTGCGGCTGGACAAGTTCACCGCCTCCTACCTCGACAACGGGCAGCCGGTGACCTACAAGGCCGACGTCAACGTGACCCAGGACGGCCGGTCCTCGCAGCGCCTGCTGCAGGTCAACGACCCGCTGCGCCTCGACGGGGCGAACGTGTCGCTGCTCGGCCACGGGTACGCGCCGATCCTGCGCTACACCGACAAGTACGGCAGAACCTCGGAGAACGTCGCGACCTTCCTGCCCGCCGACGGCCAGCTCACCAGCCAGGGCGTGGCCACGTTCCCCGACGTGAACATCAACCCGCAGACCAACACCCGCGACGACAAGGCGCAGATCGGGTTCTCGGGCATCTACCTGCCCACGGTCCCGTCCGACCCGTCGGTCAACTCCTCGGCGTTCCCGGCGGAGAACGACCCTCGGCTCATGTTGCAGCCGTACCGCGGGGTGCTGGGCTTCGACGCGGGAGCGCCCCTGTCCGTCTACACCCTCGACACCCGCCAGATCGAGGCCGGCCGGCTGGCCAAGTTCGGCGACCCGCTCATGCTCAAGCGCGGCCAGAGCGCCACCCTGCCCGACGGGACCACCGTCCAGTTCGTCGGCACCCGCCAGTGGATCAGCATCTCCGTCCGGCACGACCCGGGCCAGCCGATCATGCTGGGCGGCGCCGTCGCGCTGATCGTCGGCCTGCTCGGCTCGCTCTGGGGCAAGCGCCGCCGGATCTTCTTCCGGATCACGCCGACCGGCATCGCGGCCGGCGGCCTGCCGCGCAGCGACCATCCCGGCTTCGCCGAGGAGTTCGCCGACATCGTGAGCGCGGCCGCCCCCGCCGCGACGGTGCCCGAGCAGGTGGCGCAGACTGACAACGTCGAGGAGGTTGTGTGATGGGCGGGTTGTCCAACCAATTGTTGGTCGTCACGATCTTCAGCTACGTGCTGGCGATGATGGCGTACGCGATCGAGTACGCCTTCGGCGGCCGCGGCGTGGTGGCGCGCGTGGCCGTGCGTGAGCCCGCTCTGGTGGGCGGAGGGTCCGCCGTGCCCTCCTCGGACATTTCCGATGTTCCGGTTTCCCCGGCCCCCTCCCTGGGCGCTCGCCGCGCCGGCATCACCGCGATCGTCCTCATGGTCCTGGGCTACCTCACCCACCTGGGCGCCCTGGTCACGCGCGGAATCGCCGCGGAGCGCGCCCCCTGGGGCAACATGTACGAGTTCGTCATGATGGCCACCGCGGTCGGCATGACGGCGTGGCTGTTCACGGTCGTGCGCCGGCCGAACCTGCGCCACCTGGGCCTCTTCGTGACCCTCGTGGCCGCGATCCTGCTGTCGATCGCGGGCATGAGCCTCTACGTCCCGGTCGGCCCCCTGGTCCCGGCCCTGCACTCGTACTGGCTGGTCATCCACGTCGGCGCCGCCTCGACCGCCTCGGGCATCTTCCTGGTCGGCTTCGTCGCGGCCGCGATGCACCTGATCCGCATGGGCTACGACGCGGGCAGGACGCGCTTCCCGTACTCCCTGGGCGAGCGCCTGCCGGAGCCCGAGGTCCTGGAGCGCGTGACGTTCCGGGTGCACGCCTTCGCCTTCCCGATCTGGACCTTCGGCGTGATCTCGGGCGCCATCTGGGCGGAGGCGGCGTGGGGCCGCTACTGGAACTGGGACCCGAAGGAGATCTGGTCCTTCATCGCGTGGGTCGTGTACGCCTGCTACTTGCACGCACGCTCAACCCCGAGCGTGAGCCGGCGCGTGACTTCGTGGATCGCCGTGATCGGCTGGGCAACGATGCTGGTAAACCTCTTCGGCGTCAACCTGGTGGCGAACGGCCTGCACTCCTACGCCGGCGTCTGACGCACCGCGCCCGGCTCGGCGCTCAGCGACCTTCATCCGGCGCGTGCGGGGAGTGGTCGGCACGCGGCGCGGCGGTAGGAAGCGCACCACGCGGCGGCGGATCTGCAGCACCGCACGAACCGACGTGCCGATCAGGCGCGGCGGGTCCGGCAGGCCGACGGCGGCGCGTACCTCCGGCAGCAGCAGGCTCGCGACCACCGGCCGCACCAGCGCGCGCAGCCACGGCCGAACGCGCGCGCGAGCCATCGCCAAGGTGCGCTCGCTGCACACCCGGCCCGCTTCCGTGAACGCGAAGGAGGCCTCGCACGAGGCCAGGTACGCGAACGGGTCCGCCGGGAAGTCGCTCACGCCCATGCGCCGGCCCAGCGCGGCGTAGAAGTCGATCAGGGCGTTGCGCTCGCCCGGCGCGAGGGGCCGCCAGCCGTAGGCGTCCAGCCAGCGGGCAAGCGTCACCGCCAGGGCCGCCAGAGCGAAGCGGTTGTGCGCGGCCGTCACCGGAGTGCCGTGATGGCTGCGGTTCACGAAGCGCAGGATCTCCCGGCCGCGCGGGGAGTCCAGGCCGTGCTCGACCAGGTCGCCGAAGGTCAGGGACGTTATCTCGGCGCGGGTGAAGAGGGCGTCCGTCGCGCCCACCACCTCCGCGGTCGCGGGCCACGCGTACAGGTGCCAGATCATGAGGCGGCCCGCCATCCGCACGTCCCACGGGAACTCGTGGAACATGAGGCGGCGCACGGTCTCGGAGTAGACGTCGCGGCGCACGCCGCCAAGGTAGAGCTACTTGGTCTTGGTGATCGACGTTGCTGTCACGGAACCGTCAGCCTGCTGCCCCTGGATCGTCACCGTCGAGCCGGCGGTAAGGTCCTTCAAGGCGCCCGGCGTCGAGACCGTGGTCTTGTCGCTCGTCTTCACGATCACGGTCTGGCCGTCGGCGGTCTGCACGTACACCGTCGTGCCGTCCACCAGCTTGACCGTGCCCGTCACGCCGCCGCGGGCGCCGGTGCCGGCGCCGCCGCCGTTGCCCTGGGCGCCGCCGCCCGGGAACTGGCCGCCGTTGCGGGCGAAGGCGCTCGCCAGGGCGGCCGGGTTCGCGCCGCCCGCGCCGGACGCGGCGGGTGCGGTGCCGTAGCTCTTCTGGACCTGGGCGCCGCCCACGAAGCCGACGACCAGCAGGGCCAGGCCGGCCAGGACGAAGGTGGCACGGTTGGCCAGGCGGCGGGGCGCGGCCTTGGCGATGCGCTCGTTGAGATCGTCGTCCAGCGGCGGCTCGGCGAGCAGGTCCGGCTCGTCGTCATCGGCGGCCGGCAGTACCGAAAAATCGGAAATATCAGAAATATCAGAATCGTCCGGGTCATCCGTCACGACCGGCAGCACCTCGGTGTCGTCGGACGAAGGGCGAACGTACGGCGACGTATCCGGACGGCGGAACGGCGAAGCGGCGTGGCTCACGGAACACTCCTCAAAGACGAAGCCGTGCGAGTGGGACCTGGTTGCGATGCCCGCGGGGGGTTTGGCACCGCAACCGGGACCCTCCCGCGCGGAAAGTGCGGAAAGAACGGATTTATTCGTACCGAAGCGCCTCGATCGGCCGCAGACCCGCCGCCCGCGAGGCCGGGTAGCTGCCGAAGAAGAGACCGATCGCCACGGAGAAGCCCAGAGCCAGTGCGACCGAGCTGGGCACGATGACCGGCTTGATGCTCACGATCGTGAACTGGCTGCCGATGATGGCCGCGGCCACCCCGAGCAGGCCGCCGATGAGCGACAGCACCGTCGCCTCGACCAGGAACTGGGTGAGGATGGTGCGCTTCGGGGCGCCGAGCGCCTTGCGGATGCCGATCTCGCGGGTCCGCTCGGTGACGGTCACCATCATGATGTTGGTGATGCCGATCCCGCCGACCAGGAGGCTGATGCCGGCGACGGCGCCCAGCAGCAGCGTGAACGTCTCGGCGGTGTTGGCCCGGGTCTCCAGCAGCTGGGACTGGTTGAGGATGCGGTACGCCGACGTCGTCGACGACCCGCTGATGTTGAGCTTCTCGTTGAGGATCGCGGTGATCTCCGACTGCGCCGCGCTGACCTCGTCCGGCGAGGTGGCCTGCACGAGGAGCTGGCTGAGCGAGCCGTACCCGGTAAGCGACTCCTGCACCGCGCTCACCGGCGCCATGGCCACGTCGTTGGGGTCGTTGAAGCCGCTGCCGCCCTTCGCCGCGAGCACCCCGATGACCGTGAAGAGCTTGCCGGAGACGGTGATCTGCTTCGACAGCGGGTCGACGTTGCCGAAGAGCTCCTCGGCGACGGTCGAGCCGAGCACCACGACCTTGCGCGAGTCCTTGACGTCGTCGTCGGTGAAGAGCGCGCCCTTGGCGATCTTGAAGTTCGACGCCCCGACATAGCCCGGATAGGTACCGACGAACTGCGGGATGGTGTGGTCCGTGCCCTCATAGGTCGCCGCCTGCGAGCCGGTCACCACCGGCGAGACGCTCTTGACGTGCGGGGCGTCGTCCTTGTTCTCCAGCGCCGGCACGAGATCCATGTTCAGCGCGGTGTTCTGGGTCGAGGCCGCCCCGCGCGCCCCGCCGCCGGCCCCGGCCGTCACGGTGAGCGTGTTGGTGCCCAACGCCTCGATCTGGTTCTGCACCGCCTGGGCCGAGCCGTTGCCGACCGCCACGAGCAGGATGACCGCCGCGACGCCGATCAGGATGCCCAGCACCGTGAGGCCGGAGCGCAGCTTGTTCGCGGTGATCGCGCGCAGCGCGAAGCGGATGGTCTCGAAGATGTTCACTTCAGCCGCTCATCCTGGACGATGCGTCCGTCGACCAGCCGGATCAGCCGCTTCGCGTGCGCGGCGACGTCCGGCTCGTGAGTGATCAGCACGATGGTGCGGCCCGACCGGCTGAGCCGGTCGAACACGGCGAGCACGTCGTTGGTGGACTGGGTGTCGAGGTTGCCGGTGGGCTCGTCGGCCAGCACCAGGGCCGGCGCGGTGACCAGGGCCCGGGCGACCGCGACGCGCTGCTGCTGGCCGCCGGAGAGCTGGTTGGGCTCGTGGCCCTCGCGTTCGGCCAGGCCGACCATGGCCAGCGCGGCGCGGGCCCGGCGGCGGCGCTCGGCCGACTTGACCCCGGCGTACGCGAGCGGCAGCTCGACGTTGGCCAGCGCGGTGGTCCGGGCGATGAGGTTGAACGACTGGAACACGAAGCCGATCCGGCGGTTGCGCACCAGCGCGAGCTGGCGGTCGTTGAGCCGGCTCACGTCGACGCCGTCGAGCAGGTACTGCCCGTACGTCGGAATGTCGAGGCAGCCCAGGATGTTCATGAGCGTCGACTTGCCCGAGCCCGACGAGCCCATGATCGCGACGTAGTCGCCGCGTTCGACGGTGACCGTCACGCCCCGCAGGGCGTGCACCTCGGTCTCGCCCTGCCCGTAGATCTTCTTCACGTTCTGGATGTCGAGGACCGGCTTGACGGCCGGGCCCGTCCCGGTCGCGAGGTCGTCGATCGTCTGCGCAGTCATCTCAGTTGCCCCCACGGATGCCACCGGCCCCGGCACCGGGGAAGTTGCCACCGCCGCCGCCGAAGTTGCCACCGCCGGGGAACTGCTGCTGGTTGTTCGTGCCGGTGGTCGAGTTCGTCGTCGTCGTGGTGATCACGACCTGCTCGCCGGCCTGGAGCCCGGACTTGACCTCGACGAAGCCGCCGCCGGTGATGCCGACCTCGACCTGCCGGTCCTCGTTCTGCCCGTTGACCTGCACCTGCACCGTGCGCTGGCCGCCGGCGGTACGCAGGGCGGTACTCGGGATGCGCAGCACGTTCTGCGCCTCGGCGACCGTCACCACCGCGGTGGTGCTCTGCCCCAGCCGTACCCCTTCCGGAAGCGAGTCCAGCGAGATCGTCACGGCGTAGGAGTTCACGTTGTTCGCGGTCGTGGCCGTCGGCGAGATGGTGGCCACCTTGCCGGTCGCCCGCGTGCCGGACAGCGCGCTCCACGTGATGTTGGCGGTCTGGGCGGCCTTGAGCTTTGTCGCGTCCGCCTCGGCGAAGCTCGCGTTGATCTGCAGCTTCGACAGGTCCGCGATCTGCACGAAGCCGCTGCCCGAGCTCGAGGAGGTCGAGCTCGTCGAGCCGGTGGTACTGCTGCCGCCGCCCCCGCTCGAGGAGGACGAGCCGCCCGAGGATGAGCCGACCGCGCCGCTGACCGCCGTGACCGTGCCGGCGATCGGGGCGGTGAGCACCGTACCGTTGACCGTGGTCTGGGCCGAGGTCACGTTCGCCTGCGCGGTGGCGACCTGCGCCTCGGCCGAGGCGATCGTGGCGTCGTCGGCGCTGTTGTTCTCGTCGCGGGTCAGCGCCGCCTTGGCCGCGGTGAGGTTGGCCTTCGCGGTGTCCAGCGAGGCCTGCGCGGCGGTCGGGTCGACCTTGGCCAGCGTCTGGCCCTTGGTGACCACGTCGCCGACCTTCACGTCGACCTCGGTGACGGTGCCCGAGGTGGCGAAGTTCGCGTTCGCGGTGGAGGCGCTGGCGACCGAGCCGGTCGCGGACACCGTCTGGGAGACCGTGCCCTGGGAGACGGCCACGAGCCGGGTGCGCGTGGTACTCGTCCCCGTGCCGGCGTTCGCGGCCGGCCCGTTGACGATCTGGTACGCCCAGAAGGCCCCGCCGACCGCGGCCAGCACGAGCACGGTGTTCACGAGGGTCACGGAGTTGATCCGTGGCTTGCCCAGAGACGGCAGCGACAAACGCATGAGGGGAATCCTGGGCGAGGTCGCTCGGAGCAAACCTCAGCGAACCTCGGAGTTGCCTCGGAATCCGGTTGCGGGCATTTCTCCCGATTCGGGGTCCTCATCGAGGTCGATGTCGGCGAGGTCGTCGGGAAGGTCAAGGGCCGGCAGCAGTACCCGGAACGTCGCGCCCTGCCCCGGCGCCGTCCACAGCTCGACGCGCCCGCCGTGCGCCTGCACGATCGAGGCGACGATGGACAGGCCCAGGCCGGCGCCGCCGTAGCGGCGGGAGCGGGAGCCCTCCGCGCGGTACAGGCGCTCGAACACCCGCACCGCGTCGTCCGGCTTCATGCCCGGGCCGGTGTCGCTGACCTCGATGCAGCCCAGCGGAACGCCCTCGGGCAGCTCCGGGCCGACGGTGGCGATCGGGAGCATCTTCGGCGGCTCGGCGCGCCCGACCCGGACCACGATCCGGGTGTCTTCCGACGTGTGCTGCAGGGCGTTGCTGACCAGGTTGCCGATCACCTGCCGCAGCCGGGCCTCGTCCCCCTCGACGGTCACCGGCTCGAAGGTCGCCGAGCGTTCGTCCAGCGCCGCGAGCTGCACGAACCGCGTCGGCACCCGCACGTGCGCGTCGCGGACCGTGTCGGCGGCGACGGCGAGCAGGTCGACCGGGTGCTGCTGCAGCGGGCGCTCCTCGTCGAGGCGGGCGAGGGTGAGCAGGTCGTTGACGAGCAGGCGCATCCGGCTGACCTCGGCGTCGATGCACTCCATCGCCTCGTCGAGGGCCGGGCCGGGCGGGGCGCCGCCGCGTCGGTACAGCTCGGCGAAGCCCTGCACGCTGGTCAGCGGGGTGCGCAACTCGTGCGCGGCGTCGGCCAGGAACTGCCGCAGCCGCCGCTCCGAGGCCGCGCTCTCGTCCACCGCGCCCTCGATGCGGGTCATCATCGTGTTGAGCGCGATGCCGAGGCGGCCCGACTCGGTGTGCGAGTCGGCGTCGTCGATGCGCCGCGACAGGTTGCCGGCGGCGATGTCGGCCGCGGCCTCCTCCATGCGCGTCAGCGGCGCGAGGCCCACCCGCACCAGCGCGGCCGTCGCCACGCCGACCAGCACGAGCAGGAAGAGACTGACCCCCGAGGTGTACTGCACCATCTGGTCGCGTGTCGCCTCGACGTCCTTCAGGGAGATCGCGAAGGCGCCGTAGCCGTAGCCGTTGCCGGTCGGCCACTCCTGCACCCGGACGCGCCACTGCGTGTCGGCCGCGTCGACGGTGAACGGCACGCCGGCGGCCGCCCGCTGCTTGATGTCGCCGAAGAGCTTGGGGTCGACCAGCGGCGTCTCGGCGGAACCGTCGGGCCGGCCTTCGGCGTCGAAGCGGAACACCTGGAAGTCCGGGCCCGGCGAGAACTGGCCCTCCGGACGCCTGTTCTGCGTTGCGGACGCGTTGGGCAGACGACCCCGGAAGGGGCCCGCGAGCTGCTGGTCGACGCGCTCCATGAGGTACCAGTTGAGAAACAGCACCCCGATGACGTTGGCGGTGATCAAGGCGACCGCGGCGATCGACACGACCGAGACGACGATCCGGGTCCGGACCGTCCAGCGCCGCCAGAGCCGCAGGTTCACCCCTCGGTTCTCGGCAGTCTCAGCGCGTAGCCGACGCCGCGAACGGTGTGGATCAGCGGCGGGTCCCACTTGTCGATCTTGCGGCGGAGGTAGTACACGTAGCTCTCCACGATCCGGCCGTCGCCGCCGAAGTCGTAGTTCCACACCCGGTCGAGGATCTGCGCCTTGCTCACCACGCGGCCGGCGTTCGTCAGCAGGTACCGCAGCAGGTTGAACTCGGTCGGCGACAGGTCGACGCGGTGGCCGCCGCGGCGCACCTCGTGGGCGTCCTCGTCCATCTCGAGGTCGGCGTAGCGCAGCACCCCGCCGTCGACGAGCTGCTGCTGGTCGCCCAGGCTGCGGCGCAGGATCGCGCGGATCCGCAGCACGACCTCCTCGAGGCTGAACGGCTTGGCCACGTAGTCGTCGGCGCCGACGGTCAGCCCGGAGATACGGTCCTCGACGGAGTCGCGGGCGGTCAGGAACAGCACCGGCACCGGCCGGCCGCTCGTGCGCAGCCGCTGGGCGACCTCGAAGCCGTCCAGGTCGGGCATCATGACGTCGAGCACGACCAGGTCGGGCGCGTACTCCGCGGCCGCCGCCAGGGCCTCGTTGCCCCCGGTGGCGACGCGCACCTCGAACCCGGTCAGGCGCAGCGTGGCCGACAGCAGGGCGCGGATGCTCGCCTCGTCGTCGACGACGAGTACCTTCGGCTGGCGTTCGGTCGGCTGGGTCGCGATCGGCATCGGCTCCATCGTCACTGACCTGCCGTCAGGATCTCGTCGCCTTGGGCAAGTCCGCTCTTGATCTCGGTGTTGACGTCGCCGCGGAGCCCGATCTCGACGGCCCGCCGCTCGTCCTTGCCGTTGGCGTGGACGGTGACGAACCCGTCGTGCACGGCGGTCGAGGGGACGAACAGGACGTCGTCGGCGGATGCGGTGACTACTGCGACAGTAGCGCTCTGACCGTAGAGCAGCGTGTCGGGCACCTTGTCGAAGGAGATGAGGGCCGCGTACCGCACCAGGCGGTTCGACACCGTGCCGGCCGGGTCGATCTGCAGGACCTTGCCGTCGTATTTCTCCGCGGCGTTGTCCGGCAGGGTGATCTTCGCCGTCTGGCCGACCTTGAGCGCGGCCACCTCGGCCTCGGTGAACTGGGCCTTGACGACCGCGTCGCCGGTGCCGGCCAGGGTGATCACGTTGGAGCCGGCCTGGCTGCCGACCGAGCCGCTGGCCGCGAGGATCTTGCCGCCGACCGGGGCCGTGATGACCGTGCCGGCCAGCTTGGCGTTGGCCTGGGTGAGGCTCAGCTTCGCGTTGTTGAGCCGCTGCTGGGCGTTCATGAGGTTGTCGCTGGTCTGCTGCACCTGGTTGGCGCGGACCTGGGCGGCGTTCTGGGTGTTCTGCCCGGTGTTGGTGCCCCCGGTGCCGCCGGTTCCCCCGGTGCCGCCCGTTCCTCCCGTGCCGCCCGTTCCTCCCGTGCCGCCCGTTCCTCCCGTGCCGCCGGTTCCACCCGTGCCGCCCGTTCCTCCGGTTCCACCCGTGCCGCCGGTGGTTCCCGTGCCGGTCGACCTTGTGGGGGTCGCGGCCGCGGTCGTCGGGTTGCTCGTGGGCAGGGCCAGCGCGGTGTCGTGCGCGGTCACGGCCTTGTCCAGGGCGTCCTGGGCGTTGGAGACGTTCTCCGAGGCCTGGTCCACCGCGTCCTGGGCGGCCGAGTCGTCGACCTTCGCCAGGACCGCGCCCGCGGCGACGACGTCACCGGCCTTGACGTTGAGCTCGGTGAGCGTGCCGCTGGTGGTGAACCCGAGGCTGCGCGTCGCCTGGGCCTGCACCGTGCCCGATGCCGACACCGTGCTGCTGACCGCGCCCCGGCTCACCTTCGCGGTGCTGACCTGCACCGGAGCCTTCACGTCACGACTCGTGAGCACAACCGTCGTCACGGCTGCGGCCGCGAGCACGGCGACCCCTCCGGCCAGCCACCAGACCTTCATGGGAAGGTAGTTCAGCGGGTTCTCCTCCCGGCCAGCTAGGCCCGACCTCAAAGTTGGCTGGGAGCCGTTTCGCCGTATTTGCGGGCGTTGGGTTGTGAGGCAATTTTGAGGTTCGGCCCACCTCCCATCGAGCTTGGCGACGTTGCATCACACGGGTGATGAACAAGCGGATCGGCGGCGCGGCCTTGGCGCTCGCCGCGGTGGCGTTCTTCGCCGCCGCCTGCGGCTCCTCCGATGACAACGCACCGGCCGCCGCGGGCGCGTCGGGCGGCACGGACTACGCGTCCTGCCTGCGCAACAACGGGGTCAACCTCCCGCAGTTCAACGCGTCCGGCCGGCCCACCGCGCGCCCCTCGGGCTTCCCGAGCGGCCGCGGGTCCGGCCAGCCCCGGCCCTCGGGCGAGCCCCGCCCGTCCGGCAGCGGGGGCTTCCGCGGCGGCAACCCGGGCGGCGGCGGGGGCTTCTTCGGCTCCACGGCCCCGGACGGCGTCGACCAGCAGACGTGGGAGAAGGCCCAGAAGGCCTGCGCGTCGCTGCGCCCGACCGCCTTCCCGAGCGGCGGTTTCGGCAACGGCGGCGGCAACCGCGGCAACGGCCAGGACGCGGCGTACCGCAACTGCCTCGCCGAGCACAACGTGACCGTCCAGGGCAACCTCGACCAGCTGAACACCGCCGACCCGAAGGTCGCGGCGGCGGTGCAGGCCTGCGCGCCGCTGAAGCCCGCCCCGGCCGCGTCCTGACCCCCCTGACCCCCCGCCCGGCCGGTCGCCGGACTCGACGGTTCCGGCCGCCGGGTCACTGCGCCCGGCGACCAGCCGGGCAGGGTCGATCCCTCAGTGCCTGATTCAGGGTGCGTCGGCGTCGCACCCGCTGTGCGCCGGTCTCGCGGCCGCAATCGACCAATCCGGACATCGTGGGAGTGTCCGGACGGCCGGGCCGCGAGATCGGCGCTCAAAACGCGTGTCGGTGCGCGAGGCGGGTCGTTGCGCACGGTATGGAAGCGCTGGACACCTTCTCACGGACATTCCTGCCGGCCACGGCGCTGGCGAAGCTGCCGGGCGGCACCGTCGCCCGCCATGTCCAGGTGCTGCGCCGCTGCGCCGGAGACCGCGACGTGGTAGCCGTGGTAGCGCGCTGCACCACGAGCCGCGGCCGCCGCAACGTGCTGATGCTGACGCGCAACCGCCTGGTGGTGACGAGCGAGACCGCGCTGCTGCGCCGGGTCGCCCTTCACCTCAACGCCGACCTCCAGCAGCTCGCCGACGTAACTTGGACCCCGGAGCCGGACCGAGCGGGCATCCAGCTGGGCGTGACCGCCATCGACGGCGTACGCGAGAACTTCTGGATCCGCCTCGACTCCAAGGCCGAGATGGGGCGCCTGGACGAGGCCCTGAAGCAGGCCTTCCGCACCCCGTGGGGCGTGATCGAACCGGCCCGAGCCGCGACGGCCAAGGTGCGCGCCACCGCCCCGGTGAAGTCCCGCACGGGACTCCGCCTCGCCTGAGCCCGAGGTCGAACCAGGCCGTACCCGCTTTTCCGACGCCGGGGCCAGGTCATCCACCTGCGATCGCCCCCACACCGCGGCGCCCGTCAACCGAGTCACGCCGCAGATCGCCACCACCAGCGCGTCGACCACGGGCCGCGAACGCCATCCCAAGCTCAGCCACCCCTCAGGGGCGTCCGCGATCCGATTTCCCCCGGAATCAGATTTAAGCCCCGTCGGGCGAAAAATCCGATAAGTCGCGGCGCGGAGCGCCCGACTTATCGTGGTGCCGCACGTGTGATCGCCGGCAACGCGGCTCGTCCAAACATCTCCCGTACATGCTCCGAGCACTCCAACCCGCAGAATGGGACGGTGGATCAGGGCAAGGGCCTCGTGGTCGTCGTCGAGGACGAGAAGCCGATCGCCGACCTGCTGCGGATGTACCTCACGCGCGAAGGCTTCGGTGTGCACGTCGAGCACGACGGGCCCGGCGGGCTCGCGGCCGCGCGCAAGCTCCGGCCCGTCGCCTGTGTTCTCGACATCGCGCTGCCGGGGCTCGACGGCACCGAGATCTGCCGGCGGCTGCGCGAAGCGGGCGACTGGACGCCGGTGCTGTTCCTGACCGCGCGCGACGACGAGGTCGATCGTATTCTCGGGCTCGAGCTCGGCGGCGACGACTACATCACGAAGCCGTTCAGCCCCCGCGAGCTCGTGTCGCGCGTGAAGGCGGTGCTGCGCCGCACCCAGGGGCCGCCCGACGTCGAGCAGGTGCGCACGGTCGGGCCGATCTCGATCGACCCCGCGCGCCGGGAGTGCCGCGTCGACGGTACGCCGGTCAGCCTGACGTCCACCGAGTTCTCCCTGCTGGCGCACCTCATGGGGCGGCCCGGACGGGTGTTCACGCGGGAGGAGCTGCTGGGGTCGGTCTGGGGGTACGCCGCGCACAGCGGCACCCGCACGGTCGACGTCCACGTGGCCCAGGTGCGCGGCAAGCTCGGCGGGGCCGCCTCGGTGATCCGGACCGTGCGCGGGGTCGGGTACACCGCCGATGCGTAGGAGCCTGGCCGCCCGTACCGCGCTCGTCACCTGCGTCGTGGCGGTGGTCTCGGTGCTCGTCACCGCGGCCGTCGGCATCCCGCTCACCGCGACCCAGGCCAACAAGGCCGCGCGCCAGCGGCTCGCGGACGACACCAAGCTCACCGCCGAGCTGATGCGCCCGCGCTTCAACAACACGCCCCGCAACCCGGTCGACGAGGAGAACGTCGCCAAGCGTCTGGCGGATCAGGGCATCGAGGTGTACCTCATCCGCGCCGGCAAGGCCGATCGCGACGGACTTCCCGCCGGGGTGGTCAAGTCGATCGGGGCCGGCCAGAACGTCGAGGTACGGCTGGCCAAGGTCGGCGGGCGGGTCCGGCTCGTGGCCGGGCGCGCGATCGGCAAGGACGGCAACGGGGTGGTGCTCGCCGAGGCGCCGCCGGGCGGGGCCCTCGCGCGCTTCGCCGGCCAGCTCTGGATCGCGCTGCTGGCCGGGCTCGCCGCCGGGCTCATCGCCGGGCCGCTGCTGGCCCGGCGCATCTCGCGGCCGATCCGCAACGTGGCCGCGGCGGCGAAGCGGCTCAGTGCCGGGGACCGCACGGTGACGCTCTCCCCCGACGGGCCGGCCGAGGTCGCCGAGCTCGCGCAGGCGGTGAACGGGCTCACCGCGGCCCTGGCCACCAGCGAGGGGCGGGAGCGGGACTTCCTGCTGTCCGTCTCGCACGAGCTGCGCACGCCGCTGACGACGATCCGGGGGTACGCCGAGGCGCTCGCCGACGGAGTCGTCGGTGCGGAGGGTGCGCAGCGGGCCGGGCAGACGGTGCTCGACGAGGCCGAGCGCCTCGACCGGCTCATCGCCGACCTGCTCGTGCTGGCCCGCCTCGAGGCCGCGGACCTGCCGATCGAGATGGTGGAGGTCGACCTGACGCAGCTGCTCGCCACCGCCGCCGAGGCGTGGGGCGGGCGGATCGCGGCGGCCGGGCTGGTGCTGCGCACGGAGCTGCCGCCGTTCGCCGTCCCGGTGGTGACCGACCCGGGGCGCATCCGGCAGATCATCGACGGGTTGCTGGAGAACGCGCTGCGCGTGGTACCGGCGCAGGCTCCTGTGGTTTTGGCTCTTCACACGGGCCCGGCCGCGGCCCGGCTCGAGGTCCGCGACGGCGGGCCGGGGTTCACCGACGAGGACCTGGCGGTGGCGTTCGAGCGGGGCGCGCTGTCGCGGCGGTACCAGGGCGTGCGCAAGGTCGGCAGCGGCCTGGGCCTCGCCCTGGCGGCCCGGCTGGCGCGGCGGCTCGGGGCGTACATCGAGGCCGGGCACGCGCCCGAGGGCGGGGCCAAGTTCACGGTCACCTTCCCGTTGCCGACCGTGTCATGATGTCGGTCTATGCATGCCTGGTGGGTGGTCCTGGGGCTCGGCGGCGCGGGTGCGGCGCTGGGGATTCTGCTCGTCCAGGTGCTCTTCTGGCAGCGACTGCGCCGCGTGGGCGGCGACCCGGTCGGGATCTTCACCCAGGGCGTCGCGCTGCGCTGGGTCGGCGTGCCGCTCGCGGCGCTGCACGTGGTCCTGTTCCTGCTGCTGACCCGGCTGGACCAGCCCGGCTGGTGGATCGGCGGCGTGGCCACGGTCCTGTCGGTGCCGGTGCGCCGCCTGCTCAACCTGAAGGCGATCGCCGTGATCGTGCGCGGGATCGGATACGAGCACGGTCCCGTCGCCGACCGTGACGGCGACCGGGTCGACCGGCAGTCCTACTGGCGGCTCGTCCGCAGCTGGTACCGCCACGAGTACACCGGCCACAACGTCAGCGACGTGATCGCCATCAAGATCCTGGGCCTGCTCGTCCACCTGCTCTTCTGGCCGCTGGCCGCGCTCGGCGCGCAGGCCTCGCACGTGCTCATGTGCCAGGACCCGGCCGACGCGCTCGGGCACTCCACCGACGGCCACGAGCGCCCGGGCGACGCCTTCCGCGCGCTGGGCACCCCCTACGTCAGGTTTGCGGGACGGGATCCGAGGTAGACGGGTAACCTGCCCTCTCCCGAGGAGGTACCCCCATGAAACGCTCGCGGATAGGCCTGCTCTGCAGCGCGGTGGCCCTCACCTTCGTCGGCGCCCTGCCGCCCGCCGTCGCGGTCGCGCAGCCCACGCCCGAACCCTCCGCTCCGTCCGCACCCTCTCAGCAGTCGCACGGCGACATGCTCAAGGGCGTGCTGCACGGCGAGGGGATCGTGGAGACGAAGAACGGCCCGGTCCGCGTGGCCCTGCAGAACGGCGAGGCAACGAAGGTGACCACGACGACGGTGACGGTCCAGTCGTCGGACGGCTTCACACGCACCTGGCAGTTGCCGAAGGACCTGAAGGTGTACGACAAGCGGCACACCGTGCAGCCCAACGGCGTGCAGAGCGGCACGCAGCTGACGATCGCGGGCACGGCGGCGGCCGCGAACGCGACCCCGGCCACGACCGCATGGACCGCGAAGTGGATCGTCATGCAGTCGAACGGTGAGACCCCAAGCTCGTCCTGACCGAGAGGCCCGGCCCCCGTACCGCGGAAGCCGGGCCTTTCCGTTTCTTTCCTTTGCCTACGCTTCTTTCCCTTGCCTACGCGCGCAGCTCGGCGACGCAGCACTTCACGCTGCCGCCGCCCTTCTTGAGCTCGGTCAGCTCGACCGGCACCGGCACGTAGCCCGCCGTGCGCAGCCGGGCCGCCAGCGCGGTCGCCTCGCTGCTCAGCACCACGTTGCGGCCGTCGGAGACGAGGTTGAGGCCGAACGCGAGCGCGTCCTCCTCGGTCGCGAGCACCGCGTCCGGGAAGAGCTGGGCGAGCACCTGCCGCGACGACTCGGAGAACGCCTCCGGGTAGTACGCGACGTTCGCGTCGTCCAGCGGCGCCAGGGCCACGTCGAGGTGGTAGAAGCGCGGGTCGACCAGGCGCAGCGAGACCACCGGCCGGCCGAGCGTCTCCTGCGCCTCCGCGTGCGCACTCACCTCGGTCCGGAAGCCGTGCCCGGCCAGCACCAGGCCGCCCAGGGCTGCGGGCAGGTAGGCGAAGTCGCCCTCGCCCTCGTTGGTCTCCGACGCGGCCACGTACCGCCAGCCGAGCGTGTCGTAGAACCGCCGGTGCGCGGCCGCCTCGGCGGTGCGCTGCGGGTACTTGAACTTCGCGCCGTAGACGACGCCGTCGACCGAGAAGGCGCCGTTGGCCGCGTAGACCATGTCCGGCAGGCCGATCTCCGGCGTCAGCACGTGGACCTCGTGGCCGAGGCGGGCCAGCGTCTCGCGCAGGCCCTCCCACTGCTTCACGGCCAGCTCGGTGTCCACCGGGGCGGTGGTGTCCATCCAGGGATTGATCGCATATTCCACCACGAAGTGCTCGGGTGGCGACATGAGGTACGACCGCGTCACGAGATCAAACGGTAGATTTCCTGTGTTTCACAAAACAGCGAGAAAAGTTGCTTTCGAGGAGGGATTCGTTGCGGCTCGACCCGATTGATCAGCGAATCATTGCGTTCCTGCAGGAGGACGCCCGCTCATCGTATGCAGAGATCGGCGAGAAGGTGGCACTGTCGGCCCCGGCCGTGAAGCGCCGCGTCGACCGGCTCCGATCCAGCGGAGTGATCCGCGGCTATACGGCCCTGATCGACCCGGGCGCGGTCGGCTGGACCACCGAGGCGTTCGTCGAGCTCTTCTGCACCGGGCGTACGTCGCCGGCGCAGCTGAAGGCGGCGGCCAAACGACACCCGGCGGTCGTCGGGGCGTACACCATCTCCGGCGAGGCCGACGCGCTCGTGCACCTGCGGGCGATGGACATGGCCGGGCTGGAGGAGGCCCTCGAGCGGCTGCGCGCCGAGCCGTTCGTGACCTCGACCCGCAGCATGATCGTGCTGTCGCGGCTGGTGGAGACGCTCGCGCCGCGAATCGCGGAGATGCCGGGAACCGCCGGGGGCCCGCCACCGTCCTAGAGCCATGAAACGCGCCGCCGTCACGCTGAGCGCCATCTGCCTGGTTCTTTCCGGGTGTACCGCTAAATCGGACTTGTCAGACATAGCGGCCAGCGGTGCCCCGGCCCCGCCGCTGCGCCTCGTCGCCTACGACGACTGCGCGGAGCTGTTGAAGGGCCTGCGCGCCGCCACCGCGGAGGCCGTCGGGCCCTGGGGTTTCAACAACCTGCCCGGCGGCATGCGGACCATGCTCAACGGGGCGGTCCCGGAGGCGGCCCAGGACACCGCGGCCGCCAAGGGCGCGGACGACCAGGCGTTCTCGGGCACCAACAACCACGAGGCCGGCGTCGACGAGCCCGACGTGGTCAAGACCGACGGCAAGCGCATCGTCACCCTCGCCCGCGGCCGCCTGGTCGTGGTCGACGCCGCCTCCCGGAAGGTCACCGGCACGCTGGCGATGGACGGGGCGAGCAACGGCGGCAAGATGGCCGTCGGCGCCGACCAGCTCCTGCTCGCCGGCGACCGCGCGCTGGTGCTCGGCTTCGACTACTCCAACCCGCGCGACGGCGGGCCGCTGCTCACGCTGGTCGACCTGGCCGGCGCGCCCAAGGTCCTGAGCACGTACCGCATCGACGGCGCCCTCGTCGACGCCCGCCAGGTCGGCAACGTCGCGCGGGTCGTGATCCGCTCGGCGCCGCGGATGGCGTTCCCGCAGTACGAGCAGTCCATGGACGAGGAGGCCCGGCTGGCCGCCAACCGCGCCGCCGTCGCCGCCGCGCCCGTGGAGGACTGGCTGCCGCGGTGGAGCTCGGTGGACGCCGCGGGCAAGCGGACCGATGGGCATGTCGGCTGCGGTGCGGTACAGCTGCCGGCGACCTATTCGGGAACGTCGCTGCTCACCGTGGCCACCTTCGACCTCGGCGCGGCCGGCCTCGGCTCCGGCGAGCCCGTCTCGGTCGCGGCGGACGGCGGGATCGTCTACGCCAACGGCCCGAGCCTCTACGTCGCCAACGACCAGCGCTGGCGGGTCGTGGGGCCGATGGTCAAGCGGGGCGGCCCGGCGCCGGACCCGAAGACGCAGCTGTTCAAGTTCTCCATCGCCGGGCCCGGCCGGCCGAAGTACGTGGCGGCCGGCGAGGTGCCCGGATGGCTGCTCAACCAGTACTCCATGTCGGAGTGGGACGGCCGCCTGCGGGTGGCTACGACCGCGAACGACGCCTCGACCGTCTACGTGCTCGAACAGAGCGCCGGCACGCTCGCCGTCGCGGGCCAGGTCGGCGGCCTGGGCAAGGGCGAGAAGATCTACTCGGTGCGGTTCATCGGCACCACCGGTTACGTGGTCACGTTCAAACAGACGGATCCGCTGTACACGCTGGACCTGAGCAACCCGGCGGCGCCCCGCACCCTCGGCGAGCTCAAGATCACGGGGTACTCCGCCTACCTGCACCCGGCCGGCGACGGGCGCCTCATCGGCATCGGGCAGGAGGCGAGCCGGCAGGGCCGCCCGCAGGGGCTGCAGGTGTCGCTGTTCGACGTGCACGACCTGACCCAGCCGGCGCGACTGGCCCAGTTCCAGCTGCCCGGGTCCGGCTCGGCCGCCGAGTTCGACCCGCACGCGTTCCTGTTCTGGCCCACGACGGGTGCCCTGGTCGTGCCGGTCTGGGGCGAGCAGCCCAGCGCCCTGGTGCTCTCGGTGCACGGCGACCAGATCACCAAGGCCGGGACCATCCAGCACCCCGTGCGGTACTCGGCGATGCAGCGCTCGCTGGTGATCGGCGGGACGCTGTGGACCCTGTCGGACCAGGGCCTGCAGGCGAACGACCTCACGACGCTCGCCCAGCAGGCCTGGGTGCCGATCGTCTAGAGGTACATGCCCGTTCGCTCGCTCTCGCCGGCGATCGCGGGCTTCGGCTTGTCGCCCTCGCCGAAGAAGCGCTTGCCGCCGAACTCGCCGTGCAGGCGGTCGTCGAGCTCGTCCGCGAGCCCGGTCATCACCTGCACGGCGAGCATGAGGTGAGTGGCCTGGAAGTCGCGGCCGAACACCGGGACGCTGGCCCAGACGGTGTCGTTGGTGCAGTACAGCCGGCCGATCGGCATCCGGTTGGTGAGCTCGGACAGCTTGACGTACAGCCGCTCGGTCGGCTCGATCTCGGTGAGGATCGGCGAGAACACGTCGACCAGCGGCGGGTTGTCGCGCACCCGCACGAACACCATCGCCGAGCCGGACCGGATGCCGATGTCCCCGTCGGGGTCGATCGGCAGCTCCTCGGGCGTGGTCTTCATGAGCTTCGCGACGACAGTGGTCACCTTGTCGTACAGCGGCAGGTCCTCGGTCTGCTCGGCCAGGTCGGCGAGGGTGCCCGAGCCCGCCCGGACCACGTCGCCGATGCCGTCCACAAGTGACGAGAGCGAACGCGCCACGCCGAGCGCCGGCACCGGAGCGATGAGCCCCTCGGCGTCGTGCGCCAGATACGTCAGGAAGGCCGGGTGCGGGGTGCCGTAGATGTCCCGCAGGGTGCGCGTGATCAGCCGGCTCAGCCGCGGCGCCTCGCTCTTGCCGACCCGCAGTCCGAACGACTCGCCCGAGCCGGCCACGACCCCGGGCGGCGCCCAGCCGAGCGCCACGATCTCCGCGATGACGGTACGGTCGAGCCGGTACGCGACGGGCAGGTCGGCATTGCTCACCGCCGTGGCCGCGAGCTGGTCTTCCTCCTCGCCGGTGACCTGGATCGAGTACACCGCGTCCCCGGTCCCGGAGGCCGTAGGATCGAGCGTCAGGTCGAGCGTGGTCCCGGGCGCGAGATCGCGCAGCGCGTCCACGAGCTGCCGCGCAAAGTCCCGCCAGGCCTCGGCCACCTTCTCCTTGAGGTTGCCGCCCACCGGGTCTTCGTCGTCGAACAACGCACTCTCGAACGCCGCGCCGCTGTCGCCAGGCTCACCAGCCATGATCGCCTCCCTTTCCCCGCGCCCTCACCCTATCCAGAGTCGATCGCTCACTCGGCGCGGGTGGCCAGGCGGCTCAACTCAGCGCTCGTGGCCTGCGCATCCGCCCCGCGCCCGACCGCCAGCCCCAGCAGGAACGCGGTGAGCGGCGCCCCGGGCCGAGCCACGTTGTGCGCCACGTCCCGAGCGAGATCGAGCACCGCCTTCCGCACGGCGTCATCGGGCGCATCCACCCCAACCGCCGCGGCGGCCGTCTCCAGCCACTGCCCGAGCACGTCCTCGCTCACAGCTCCACCCTCCGGAGATCTTCCTCGGTATCGCAGTCAAAGTACGGCGCCCGCTCCCCGTCCCACCGCACCTCGCCGATGCTGAGCCCCTCGACGAGCCGCCGGAGCGACCCACCCCGCGTCTCCCCGAACCGTGCGATCGCCTGCCGTAGCGAGCTGGCCCGCCAAACCCCGCACAGCAGCTGCCGCCGCCCGCCTTCGTCCACAAAGAGAGCCCCGTCGTGCTCGTGGAGGTGGTCGAGGAGCACGCGGATCGCCACGTCCGACAAATAGGGCATATCCGCCGCAAATATCCCGATGTAGGCGGCGTTTTCCCCGACGTCCGCCACTCCGGCCGCCGCGGCGGCGACGGGCCCTCCGCCGGCGGGCTCTTCGCGCACGACCCGGACACCGGCGGGCAACCCTTCCCGGGGCGGCCCGACCACGACAACGGGCCCGGCCCCGGCTTCCAGGACGGCCCGGACCACCCGGGCGAGCATGGAGACTCCCCCGACGGCAACCATGGGCTTGTCCCGCCCGTCGAGCCGCGAACCCCGCCCCCCGGCGAGAATGACCGCGGCGAGCTCGCTCCTCAGGTGGCCGTCAAGCACAACGAGAACTTACCGTCGGACGGGAACGCCCGTAATGCTGAACGACGCCACCACCAGAAGGGCCGCGCATGGGCCGCGTCACGCAACGCCGCACCATAGTCCGCGTCCACGTGTCATCCCCAGCCCCGCCGACGCCGCCCCCGCCGACTGAACCGCCGACCACAGCACCCACCAAGGCCGCAGCGCCGACACCCGCCACGCCGCCGACCAAAATCGCCGCGCCGGCCGCCACGATGGGACCGCCGGCATCCGCCACAGCACCGACCATCATCGCCACCGTCCAACGCGAAACCGCCGGCGCACCGGAAACCTCCGACCCGGGGATCGCCACGGCACTCGGGACCGCCACGCCAGTTCGGACCATCACGACGGCCGGAACCACCACCACGACCGGGACCGCCACGGCCGCCGGAACCACCACGACGACCGGGACCGCCACGGCCGCCGGGAGCGCCACGGCCGCCGGAACCACCACGACGACCGGGACCGCCACGGCCGCCGGGAGCGCCACGGCCGCCGGAACCACCACGACGGGCGGAACCACCACGACCGGCGGGCCCCCCACGGCCGACGGAACTGGGCGCGCGGAAGCCCTCAGCACGCCCCAAGCCAGACGCACAGAAGCCCTCAGCGCGCCCCAGACCCGGGTCGAAGCGCGAATCGGCCCGGACACACTCGCCGCCGAGGAACCACTCGAGATCCGTGTCGGCGGCGCCGCACTGGCCGTCACCATGCGCACCCCCGGCGACGACCTCGACCTGGCCATCGGCTTCCTGCTGACCGAGGGCGTGATCCGCCAGGCCGCCGACGTGGTCACGGCCAAACTGTGCGCGGGCGACGAGGAGCCGAACTCGTACAACGTCGTGGACATCCGCCTGAGCGCCGACATCCCCGCGCCGGTCACTCAGCAGGCCGCCCGCAACTTCTACACCACCTCCTCATGCGGGATCTGCGGCAAGGCGAGCATCGACGCGGTCCGGACAAGGTCGGCCTTCGACGTCAGCCGCGACCCCCTCACCGTCGCGCCCGAGGTCCTGGCCGGCCTCCCCGACGCCCTCCGCCGCCGCCAGCGCGCGTTCGACACGACGGGCGGCCTGCACGCGGCGGGCCTGTTCACCCCCGGCGGCGAGCTCGTCTGCCTCCGCGAGGACGTGGGCCGGCACAACGCGGTCGACAAGGTCGTCGGCTGGGCCGTGCGCCAGGAGCGCCTCCCGCTCGAAGGCCACGTGCTCATGGTCAGCGGCCGGGCCAGCTTCGAGCTGTGCCAGAAGGCCTGGATGGCCGGCATCCCCCTGCTCGCCGCGGTGTCCGCGCCGAGCACCCTCGCCGTCGACCTGGCGACCGAAGCCGGCCTGACGCTCGTCGGCTTCCTGCGCGGATCCACGTTCAACGTCTACGCCTCCCCCCAACGCGTCCAGGGCCTGCCGCCCCTACCGAGCCGATGACACCGCTCACCGCGCCGGCCTCCCGCCGTCGTGGCCGGCCTCCCCGGCGACGCCGAGCCCCGAGCACAGCCGAGACCGCGGCCCCGACCCGTCCGGAGCCGGAGTGTGCTGCGAGAACGTCAGCGCCCGGGCACCGACCCGCCGCGTGACCCGCCGGCGCCGGAGCCGCACGATGGGCGGCACCTGCCGCGGCGACAGCCCGCGCCCGAGGATCTCCGCCATCAGCCCCGCCGCCGAGTACCCCGGATCGGCGTCCAGCGCCCGATCCAGCGCCAGCGAGGCGTGCAGGCCGTTGCCGGTGCGCCAGGACAGGTACGCCAGCAGCGTCGCCGCCGGAGCGCACGCCGACGGCTCGCAGCGGCGCACCAGGTCGGTCCACAGCCGCTGGTGCGCCTCGCCCCGCCCGTCGGTGCGGCGCACGTCGCGGTCCAGGCGCTCCCACGCGCGGTCGCGGAAGTCGACGACGAGGAGCAGGACCTGCAGCCAGGCGACCTCGTCGTCGGTCAGGCGGCGCCCGGTCGCATAGCACTCGAGGGCCGCATCCAGGGCGACCCGGCCCGCGGCCACGACCGCCGTCCGGACGCCGGCCCGGTCGCGGTCCGCGACGAGGCGCAGCACGCGCAGGTGGGCCCGGTTCCCGGCCTCTTCCATCGCCTCGAGCGCCGGCCCCACCGGGCCCGCGAACTCGGCGGCGACGGCGGCCCGGTCCGGCAGCGCGACCAGCCCGGCCAGCGTGGCCTCGGCGGCCGCGATCGACGTCGCCGGGTCGAACGTGCGGCCCTCCGGCGGGCAGCAGCCGGGCACCTCGCACAGCAGTGACCAGAACCGCCCCTCGTACGTGCGCAGCATGTCCAGCACCGCGATGCCCCGGGTGTTCATCGCCGCGCTCACCGTGCGCAGGAAGGGCTCGGCCCGCTCGGGTGGCCCGTACCCGATCAGGAGCGCCCCGTCGATCGCGTTGCGCCGGAACAGGCGGCCGTAGTGCTCGGCCAGCACCGCGGCGGCGTCATGGTCGTCGGGCAGGTCGCCGCGCAGCTGGAGGTGCAGCCCGGAGCCGCGCAGGCCGAGCGCGACAAGGCTGTCGACGGGGTGGAACCCCATGAGGTAGGGCATGGCCGAGAGAAGCTCGGCGGGTCCGCGCAGTCGCAGTCGGGAAGCCATGCGGACGAGCCTTCTCCGGCCGGAGCGCCGTCGGAAGCCCGAGTTCCCGCCTGTGGACAACGCGCCCGTCGCCGTCCACAGGGTCTTGCGCGGCACCGCGACGTGCCGTTACCGCACGACGCAAAATCATCACGCACCGCAATAATACGAAATATCCGATAAGTCGTGGCGCGGAGCGCCCGACTTATCGCAAAAATCCCTCAGTACCGAAACCGCAGATCATGAAGATCGATCCCATCCCGAAACCCGGAAGACCGAGCCGGCTGCAGATCGATCGCCAGCGTCACCCGAGCCAACGCGTCATAACCGGCCGCATGCAGGCACCGGATCGCGTCGAGGTTCCGAGCCGAGGGCGAGATGCTCAGCTCCCCGAGCCCCCGCCGCCGCGCCTGGTCGGCGACGTGCGACAGCAGCGTCCGGCCGATGCCCTCACCCCGCCGGGAGGAGGCGACGACCAGCGGCTCGACCTCCCCACCCCGGCCGTCGAGCAGCAGCCCGACCATGCCGGCCACCCCGCCGCCCACGTCGGCGGCCACCCACATCCCGGACAGGTCCAGCCGGGTGAGGTACTCCTCGAAGGCCGCCCCCGAGTCGTCATCCGACACCGCTCCGTAGAGCCCCGCGTCGGCCGCGGTCATCTCGGCCCACAACTGACGGCACTCGCGATGATCGGTCGGACGATACGACCGAACCGTGAGCGCGGACACCTGCGTAGCCGGCGACACCTGAGTGCTCATAACTCATAGTTACTCCGCTCAGCCCGATCGCGACACCCACATCGCAGGATTGCTACCCGGCCCGATTCGCTACTTTTCGCGGCATCGCGCTACTCAAGACCTTGAAGTAGGCCCGGCCCGTAAATGCGGGATAACATCGGAAACGGCTCGCAGCTACGACGAAGGGACGACCCGGTCGGGGGTCGTCCCTTCGCTGTTCACTGAGCCGTTCACACCGCCCCGACAGAAGGGCGGGAGATCACGTTACGGAAGGCGGAATTCGCCGTCCACGTCGACCGCGGCGATGAAGGTGTCCCATTCCGCGCGGGTGAATCGCACCAGGCCCGCGTCGGGGGAGTTGGAGTTGCGGACCTCGACGACGCCGTCGACGAACCGCGCTTCTACGCACTGTCCGTTGTTACCGCTTCGCGTGGCCTTGTGCCACTGCTCGTTCAGCGCAGCCATCTGCGCACTCCTTTGGTTTGGGCCGGACTCAGTTCGCAGAATCCTCGATCATTTTGATCGACTCCAACGGGCTGAGCGCGGCAGCTCGCAGATTCTCGAACACGTCGGCATACCGCTGCACATCATCGGCGGCCGGGTAGATGTCGCCGGTCATGGCCTCGGCGTACACGACGCTTGGTGCATCTTGGAACTTGAGAATCGCGAACGATCCGGCCATGCCGGCATATGCCCCTCCGGAGAACGGCAGGACCTGGACCGTCACGTTTCTCGCCCGGCCCATGTCGGCCAGGTGCTTGAGCTGCGACCGCATGACGTCCGGCCCCCCGATGCTGCGCCGGATGACGCTCTCATCGAGGACCGTGATGAGCTGCAGTGGCTGGTCCGCGCGGCTGAGCAGGCTCTGCCGCTCGCGGCGCGCCTTGACGTGCGCCTCGACGGCATCCTCGGACTCGGTGGTCGAGGCGGCGAGCAGGGCGCGGGTGTACTCCTCTGTCTGGAGCATCCCAGGCACCACGAGCGCCTCGTAGTCGCGCATCTCGATCGCGCTGGACTCCAGCCCGATGTAGCGGGAGTAGCTCGCGGGCAGATCTCCGTAGCGGGCGAACCAGCCCCGGGTCTTGCCCTGCCGCGCGAGCACGACCAATGTGTCGATCTGTCCTTGATCAGTGACTTCGTAGATCTGCAGCAGCCGCTCCAGCGTGCTGCGCCGGATTCCGACCTTGCCGCCTTCCATCCGGCTGATGGTGCTGGGTGAGCAGTCCAGCTGCAGGCCGACGTCCTCCGTGGTGAGCCGGGCCTTCTCGCGCAACTCGCGAAGCTGCTTGCCCAACTGGAAACGGGGGAACGTGGGGCTGTGGGCGCTGGACACCGCTCACCTCCATTACTCAGGACGAGTGTGTCCGTTACCGGTGTGCGGCGCAAGCGCGGTTTGAGCAAGCGGTTGCCTTGCTCTACTCAAGTTCGCAACTGCGTATTGCCGCGCGAAACCTGCACGTGCATTCTGGTGGCGTGAGATCGCACCTCGGCCGGAGGGAGATCAGAGGTGTTCGAGGATGACACGCTCCTGCTCGAAGGGGCACCCCGGCTCTTCGGCATTGTCGCTGATCCACTCGACGACGACCACCCCGAAGTCGTGGCCTGGGGACACGAACTGCCCGATCAGGCGGTGCTCACCTGGCGTCTCGGCAACGGCCAGACGGAGGTCGCGGTGTTCCGCTCGGCCGAGGCCGCGCTGGCCACGGCCCAGCAGCTCTACAACGCGCGCCTGCTGTGGACCGCGCCCGCGGCCCAGGGTGTCTGAGAAGTGTCAGTGGCGGTCATCTACGACCACGCGGTCACGGACGCCCGGCGCCGTGTGGAGCAGCATCAGCCCGTCACCGGCCGGGCCACCACGGGCTGCACGGCGGGGTGCGCGCAGTGGCCCTGCAAACCCTTCGTCACCGCATGGGCGGTCGTGACGCGCAACTCGAACACGCGAGCCGGACGGTAGACCCCCGAACGCCGGATCGGCCGACCGGAAATGTCCGATCGACCGACCCTGGTGGATACCCGATTCTTTGATCTTGTCGTCCCACCCGGGCCAGGCCCGGTCCTGAATCGGTGGCTCCCCCGGTCGGGGCGTTCTGCCCGGGGTACCGATGCCACCTACCGATCCTCCGGAATCCTGTGTGGACCTTGGCGTCGCGCCGAGCGAGTGGCGGCCCGCCGGCCCCGAAGCGTGCAGGCCGGACGTCGGGCCCGAACCGACCACGACCGGCCCTGGCTGCGGGCCGGCGACGACGGGCGCGCGGGTCGGCGGGGCACTCTCCAGCGTCGCGCTCCCGGCCGCCACGACGATCATGGTCGGGACCGAGGTGAGTAGGACCAGCAGCGCGGAGATCAGCAGCGGCCGCCGGTTGGGCGGGAACAGCCGATGGTTGCGCACGTCCGAAGACAACGGAACTCCCAACCTAGCGGGGTCATTCGGACTAACGCGACGTAACGCGGAGAAGATCTGCCCGGCCTGGGGGGATTTTTCGGGATTAGCCCGCCGGTGGGGCACGACTCCATGGTGTCGACCGACACGCCTTCTGCGATGCTGGACACACACCGGCAACGGGGCCGTAGCCTCCGCATACCCTGCGAGGCAGAGCCCGGGGCCGGTCCCTGTGGGCACGATGCGAGTCGTGTCCACATGCGACGTGCCGACCCCACCGGGTCGCCGCGTGGCAGACACCCCCGCCGCGCGGCAGGGCAACCCCCGCTGCCGACGCGAAAGACGACAGGGAGATACGGATGGCGAAGGGCGAAGTCAAGGCCCGGGCGTCAGGGACACGGGCCGCGCCGGAACCCGCGTTCGTGCAGCTGCTCACCCCCGAGGGCGACCGAGTCGAACACCCCGACTACGCGGTCGACTTCACCGACGACGAGTACCGCGCGCTGTACCACGACCTCGTCGTGGTCCGGAAGCTCGACGCCGAGGCCACCGCCTTGCAGCGCCAGGGCGAGCTGGGCATCTGGGCGAGCCTGCTGGGCCAGGAGGCGGCCCAGGTCGGCTCCGGCCGGGCCCTGCGCGCGCAGGACATGGCGTTCCCCACGTACCGCGAGCACGGCGTGCTGTACACCCGCGGCATCGACCCGATCATGCCGTTGAGCCTGTTCCGGGGGGTCGACCAGGGCGCCTGGGACCCGAACGAGTGCAAGTTCAACATGTACACGATCGTCATCGGCGCGCAGACGCTGCACGCGACCGGCTACGCCATGGGCATCACCAAGGACGGCAAGGTCGGCTCGGACGACGGCGAGGCGGTCATCGCGTACTTCGGCGACGGCGCCACCAGCCAGGGCGACGTGAACGAGGCCTTCATCTGGGCGTCGGTCTTCAACGCGCCGCTGGTGTTCTTCTGCCAGAACAACCAGTACGCCATCTCGGAGCCGCTCGAGCGCCAGACCCGCGTCCCGCTGTACCACCGGGCCAGCGGTTTCGGCTTCCCCGGCCTCCGGGTGGACGGCAACGACGTGCTCGCCTGCTACGCGGTCACCCGCAAGGCGCTGGACGACGCGCGGCACGGCCAGGGCCCGTCCCTGATCGAGGCGTACACGTACCGCATGGGTGCGCACACGACCTCCGACGACCCGACCCGCTACCGCATCGCGAGCGAGGTCGAGGCCTGGCAGGCGAAGGACCCCATCAAGCGGCTCCGGGCGTTCCTGACCAAGCAGGGCATGGCGAAGGACGACTACTTCGACGCCATCGACGAGGAGGCCCGCGTGGCCGCCGTCAACCTGCGGGAACGCGTGCTCTCGATGCCGGATCCCGACCCGATGACGCTGTTCGATCACGTGTACCCGCACGGCTCCCCCGAGCTCGCGCAGCAGAAGGAACAGTTCGCCAAGTACCTCGCGTCCTTCGAGGGGAGTGGGCACTGATGGCCGCCGCGGAGAACCTCACGATCGGCAAGGCGCTCAACACCGGCCTGCGCCGCGCCATGGAGCGCGACGACAAGGTGCTGATCATGGGCGAGGACGTCGGCAAGCTCGGCGGCGTCTTCCGCATCACCGACGGGCTGCAGAAGGACTTCGGCGACGAGCGGGTCATCGACACGCCGCTGGCCGAGTCGGGCATCATCGGCACCGCGGTGGGCCTCGCGATCCGCGGGTACCGCCCGGTCTGCGAGATCCAGTTCGACGGGTTCGTCTACCCGGCGTACGACCAGATCGTCTCCCAGGTCGCCAAGATGCACTACCGCTCCGGCGGCAAGCTCAGCCTGCCGATCGTCATCCGCATCCCGTTCGGCGGCGGCATCGGCGCGGTCGAGCACCACTCGGAGTCCCCGGAGGCGTACTTCGCGCACACCGCCGGCCTCAAGGTCGTCTCGCCCTCGAACCCCGACGACGCGTACTGGATGATCCAGCAGTCGATCGAGTCCGACGACCCGATCGTCTTCATGGAGCCCAAGCGCCGGTACTGGGAGAAGGGCGAGGTCAACGTCGACGCGGCCACGCTGCCGCTGCACACCTCGCGCATCGCCCGGGCCGGCACCGACGTCACCGTGATCGCCTACGGCCCGATGGTCCGCACCGCCCTGGACGCGGCCACCGCCGTGGCCGAGGACGGGCGCTCCATCGAGGTCATCGACCTGCGGACGCTCTCGCCCCTGGACATGGCGCCGGTGTACGCCTCCGTGCGCCGCACCGGCCGCGCGGTCGTCGTCCACGAGGCGCCGGGCAACCTGGGCCTCGGCTCGGAGATCGCGGCCCGGATCACCGAGGAGTGCTTCTACTCCCTCGAGGCCCCGGTCCTGCGCGTCACCGGGTTCGACACCCCGTACCCGGCCGCGCGCCTGGAGGAGGAGTACCTTCCGGACCTCGACCGGGTGCTCGACGCCGTCGACCGCTCGTTCGGGTTCTAGGGGGCCACGCGCAGATGACCAGGGTCAAAGAGTTCAACCTGCCCGACCTGGGCGAGGGTCTCACCGAGGGCGAGATCCTCAAGTGGCTGGTGGCCGAGGGCGACACGATCACCCTCAACCAGCCGATCGTCGAGGTCGAGACGGCCAAGGCCGCGGTCGAGATCCCGGCGAAGTGGGCCGGCAAGGTCACCCGGATCTTCCACGCCGAGGGCACCATGGTCGAGGTCGGCCGGCCGATCATCGCGATCGACACCGACCCGGGCGCGGGCGACCTGCCCGCCCCCTCGGCCGCGTCGCTCGCCGCCGTCGAGGTGGCCGGCGACGCCCCGGTCGAGCCCGGCCTGATCGGCGGCCCCGCGCCGGGCGGCCGCACCGCGGTGCTGGTGGGCTACGGCCCGAGAACGACAGCGGCCAAGCGCCGGCCCCGCGTGGGTTCTCCAGAAAAACCCGCGGCGGTACCAGCTGAGCCCACACCACCCGCCCCGGCCCCCGCGCCCGCAGTCCCCGCCGCGGCCCCGACGGCCGCGGTTGCGGCGGCCCTCGCGTACCCGCCGGCCCGCAACGGCGCCGTGCTCGCCAAGCCCCCGGTGCGCAAGCTGGCCCGGGACCTCGGCGTGGACCTGGCCACGATCGCGGGCACGGGCCCGTCGGGCTCGATCACCCGCGACGACGTGCTCGGCGCCCAGGCCGGCGCCCAGCCCGCCGCCGCTGCGGCCGCGCCGACCCGGGCCCCGGGCGAGCGCGAGGAGCGCATCCCGGTCAAGGGCGTGCGCAAGCTGACCGCCGAGAACATGGTGGCCAGCGCGTTCACGGCCCCGCACGTGACCGAGTTCCTGACGGTCGACGTGACCCGGTCGATGAAGGCCCTGGAGCGGCTCAAGGCCCACCGCGACTGGCGGGACGCGCGGGTCTCGCCCCTGCTCATCGTGGCGAAGGCGTGCCTGCTGGCGCTGCGCCGGTACCCGATGGTCAACTCCACCTGGGCTGGCGACGAGATCGTGGTCAAGCACTACGTCAACCTGGGCATCGCGGCCGCCACCCAGCGCGGCCTGATCGTGCCGAACATCAAGGACGCCCAGGACCTGACGACCCGCGAACTCGCCGAGGCGATGACCGCCCTGGTCGGCACCGCGCGGGAGGGCAAGACCCCGCCGTCCGACATGGCGGGCGGCACCTTCACGATCACGAGCGTAGGCGTCTTCGGCATCGACTCGGGCACCCCGATCCTGCCCCCGGGCGAGTCGGCGATCCTGGTCTTCGGCGCGGTACGCGAGCAGCCGTGGGTCCACAAGGGCAAAATCAAGATCCGCCAGGTGACGACCCTGGGCCTGTCGTTCGACCACCGCATCATCGACGGCGAGCTGGGCTCCAAGTTCCTCCGCGACGTGGGAGCGTTCCTGGAGGACCCGGAGGGCTCGCTGCTCGCCTGGAGCTGACCGACTGCTTGTTCTGTACCCCGTGGCCTCGCGCACCCGCGCGGGGCCACGGGCACGTCCGGGTGCGCTCGGCGATAAGTCGGGCGCTCCGCGCCACGACTTATCGTATTTTTCGCCTGACGGGGCTTAAATCTGTTTCGGACACTTCGTGGGCATTCTGCGGAACGGTTCCACGACCCGGGCCGCAGGCCAATCCGCGCGCAGTGGACTGCCCCGGGGAGCGCTCCCAGTGTCACATGGCCGACGAACTGGGCGTTTGCGCTGGACAGGAGCCTACGAATCAACGGCGGGTGGGCGGCGTCACCTTGTATTCGCTGGCTCTGGATCACCGATCGGGAGTGTAATGGATGAGAGGCAAGGACATCCCTTACACACCCCCCTGAGGAGCCACAATGAGCACCCTGTTCGAGCGGATCAAGGCCCGTCGCAACGCCGCGCGTCGCATGGACGCCATCGAGCGCGCCATCGCCAAGAACCCGTCCAGCGCCCTGCGCGATGAGCTCTACGCCATGATCAATCGCAATTAAGCCGGCCAAGTCTTTGCGCCGCCGCCCGCACCGCCCCGGTCCGAACCTCCTCGGACCGGGGCGGTTGTGCATCTGTTGTCCGGTCCTGGTTTGCTGAGCATCCGAACCGACGAACCTCGGTACCGGCACTGGGATGTCACACTCCGGTCGACTACGGTCGGGGTCTGACCAACAGGAGGCATGCATGACGTCCGACCAGCAGCACCCGTCCGAGCAGCCGGACGAGGCTGCGGCCAGCACGCCCCCGCCTGGCCGCCCCCCGGCCGTGCGCGCGAAGGCGTCGGTCCCCGTCCCGTCGTCGCCCGCCCCGAACCAGCCCGGCCCGAACCCCGCCGACGCGGACCCCGCCGCCCGCCCCGGCCCGTTCCCGCCTTCGGGCCCCACGCCACCGCCGGCATACCCCCCGGCGCCCCAGTACCCACCGGCCGCCGGCGCCGCCGCGGTGCAGCCCGCATCCGCCCCGCCCTACCCGCCGTCTCCGTCATCCGCCCCGCCATACCAGCCGGCCCCGCCATACCCGCCGGCCGCCACATCAGCCCCGCCCGTGCCGCCCCCCGCGTCCGTGCCGCCCTTCGCGCCGCCCGTGACGTCCGCACCGCCCTTCCCGCCGCCGGTGACCTCCGCCCCGCCGTATCCGCAGGCCGCCGCGGTACCCCCGCCGGTGCCCGCATCGCCGGCCCCTCAGTTCCCGATGCCGGCCCAGGCCCTCCCGAACATCCCGAACCCGACCGGCGTCCCCGGCGCCATCGGCTCAGCCGACACCCCGAGCGCCTCGGGCTCGGCGCGGGTCCCCGGCGCGAGCGGCTCGGCAAGCGTCCCGCCCGCCAGCGGCTCCGCGAGCGTCCCGCCCGCCAGCGGCTCGGCAAGCGTCCCCGGCGCGAGTGGTTCCGCGAGCGTCCCGGGCGCGAGTGGCTCGGCAAGCGTCCCCGGCGCGAGCGGTTCCGCCAGCTTCCCCGGTGCAAGCGGCTCGGCCAGCATCCCGACCTCGGGAGCGGCCACCTACGGCTCGGCCGCCGGCCCCACCTCGGGATCCGGCACCACGTACGGCTCGGCGAGCGTCCCGACCACGTACGGCCAGCCCACGACGTACGGCCAGAGCCCAGCCCCAGCCCCCGCCGGCAGCTTCCCGGGATTCACCCCAGCCGCCTCGGACCAGCCCGAACCCGCCGCCGACCCGAACCCGTGGGCCCCGGCATCAGGGGCATCAGGCGCCGGCGCGGCCGGATCCGCCAGGGTCCCCGCCCCCGAGGTCCCCGCCCCGGTCAACCTGGGCCAGATCCCGCAGGAGGCGGGCCCGCGCACGTACGGCGCGAGAGCCCAGGTCGGCCCCACCTCCGCCCCGCCGTTCCCGAGCCAGCCGATGGGCGCGGGCCCGGTGAGCGGCGCCGGCACGTACCAGACGTCGGCCCCGCCCGCGACCGGCCAGTTCCCGACGTCCGGCGCCCCCCGGTTCGGCGACCTGGTCACCATGCCCGGCGAGAACCCGCCCGACGCCCCGCCCATCGACGGCGCCCCGCTCCCGACCCCGGAGCCGCCGGTCAAGAGCCGCCGCGGCCTGCTCATCGGCCTGCTCATCGTGGGCGCGGTGTTCCTGCTCGCGGTCGCCGGCACGGCCATCGTGGTGAAGATCAGCAACGCCGGCGGTACCAGCTTCGCGGTCAACTCGTGCGTCAAGCAGGACGGCGACTCGGCGACCGGCGTCGACTGCGGCAACAAGGACGCGTTCAAGATCGTGTCGAAGGTCGACAAGCCGGAGAGCTGCTCCGACGCCAGCCAGCCGTACATCGTGCTCCAGCACAAGGGCGACAAGGACCAGGTCCTCTGCCTCCGCCCGGCCAACCAGAAATAACGGAAATAACAGAAATGTCAGAAAAGCAGGTAAGAGTCCGCGCGCCCGAACTCAAGGGCCGGGGCTGGCTCAACGTCGAGAGCCTCAGCCTCAAAGACCTGCGCGGCAAGATCGTGCTGCTCGACTTCTGGACCTTCTGCTGCATCAACTGCCTCCACGTGCTCGACGAGCTGCGCCCGCTCGAGGAGCGCTTCGGCGACGTCCTGGTCACGATCGGCGTGCACAGCCCGAAGTTCGAGCACGAGAAGGACCCGGACGCGCTCGCGGCCGCCGTCGAGCGCTACGGCGTCGACCACCCGGTGCTGGACGACCCCGAGCTGAACATGTGGCAGCAGTACACCGCGAAGGCCTGGCCCACCCTCACGGTCATCGACCCCGAGGGCTACGTCGTGGCCAACATGGCCGGCGAGGGCCACGCCCAGGGGCTCACCAAGCTGATCGAAGAGCTGATCGAGACCCACGACGCCAAGGGCACGTTGAATCGGACGAATGCCCCTCATGCGGTACAAACCAGTGATTCGACGCTGTTGCGGTTCCCCGGCAAGGCGCTCGCGCTGCCCGACGGGCATTTCCTGGTCTCCGACTCCACGCACCAGTCGCTCGCCGAGCTCGACGCCGACAACGAGACGCTCGTCCGGCGGATCGGCACCGGCAAGCGCGGCCGCCGCGACGGCCTCGAGCCCGAGTTCTCCGAGCCCGGCGGGCTGTGCCTGCTGCCGCCGCACGCGGCCGAGATCGCCGGGTACGACGTCGTCGTCGCCGACACCGTCAACCACCTCCTGCGCGGGCTCAACCTCCGGACCGGCGAGGTCAGCACCGTCGCCGGCAGCGGCCGCCAGTGGCGCGGGACGGTGGACTTCGACGCCCACGACTCCCTGGCCGTGGACCTGTCCTCGCCGTGGGACGTGGCCTGGTACGACGACCGGGTCGTGGTCGCCATGTCCGGCATCCACCAGCTGTGGTGGTTCGACCCGGTGAAGCGCACGGCCGGCATGTACGCCGGGACGACCGTCGAGGCGCTCAAGGACGGCCCGCTGCACGAGGTGTGGATGGCCCAGCCGTCCGGCCTGTCGGCGTCGCCCGACGGCGGCCGGCTGTGGATCGCCGACAGCGAGTCCTCGGCCGTGCGCTGGATCGAGAACGGCGAGATGCACACCGCGGCCGGCCAGGGGTTGTTCGACTTCGGCCACGTCGACGGCCCGGCCGACCAGGCGCTGCTCCAGCACCCGCTCGGCGTGCTGGCCCTGCCCGACGGCAGCGTGCTCGTCGCCGACACGTACAACGGCGCCATCCGCCGCATCACCGACAACAAGAGCGTCTCGACGGTGCTCGACGGGCTGTCCGAGCCGAGCGACCTGGTGCTGACCGCGGACGGGGACGTCGTCGTGGTCGAGTCGGGCGCGCACCGCCTGGTGCGGCTGGGCCCGGGCACGCTCGCGGCGGCCGGCATCGACGTGACTGGCGTGCGGCACCGCACCGAGCGCCCGCCGACCATGCTGGCCCCCGGCGCGGTCGAGCTCGACCTGATCTTCGAGCCGGCGCCCGGGCAGAAGCTCGACGAGTCGTTCGGCCCGTCGACCCGGCTGGAGGTCTCCGCCTCGCCGCCGGAGCTGCTGCTGGAGGGCGCGGGCGTGAGCACGGACCTGCGCCGCCGGCTGGTGCTCGCCGCCGATGTCGCTTCGGGTGTACTGCAGGTAGTCGCTCAGGCCGCGACCTGCGACATCGACGCCGAGTTCCCGGCCTGCCACCTCACCCGCCAGGACTGGGGCGTGCCGATCCGCGTGGTGCCGGACGGCGCGGCTCGCCTGCCCCTGATCCTCCGGGGCATGGACAGCTAGACGAACGCCGCCACGGCCACCCCGGCCGCGGCCAGCGCGGAACGAACCGCCCGGGCCATGTCCACCGCGCCCGGGGTGTCGCCGTGCACGCACAGCGACTCGATCGGCATCGGGATCACCGTGCCGTCGACCGCCTCGACCACGCCGTCCACCGCCATGCGCACGGCCCGGGCGGTCACCGCGGCCACGCCGGTGACGAGCGCGCCGGCCTGGGAGCGCGGGACGAGGCGGCCGTCGGGGAGGTACCCGCGGTCGGCGAACCCCTCCGCGACCACCCGCAGCCCCCGCTCGGCCGCGAGCCCGGCGAGCACCGAGCCCGGCTGGCCCAGCACCGGCAGCTCCCCGGCCGCCGCGGCCGCGGCCACGACCGCCCCGGCGTGCCCGGCGTCGACGGCCGCGGTGTTGTAGAGCGCGCCGTGCGGCTTGACGTACGCGACCGGCCCGAACGCGGCCAGCGCCCCGATCTGGTACCGCAGCTCGTCCGCGAGCTCATCCGGCGGCACGTCGATCCGGCGCCGGCCGAAGCCCGCCAGGTCGCGGTAGCTCACCTGCGCGCCGACCCGCACCCCGAGCGCCCCCGCGCGGTCGCTGACCCGCCGCATGGTCGCCGGGTCGCCCGCATGGAACCCGCAGGCCACGTTGGCGCTGGTCACGATGGTCAGGAGGGCGTCGTCGTCGCCGAGGCGCCACACTCCGAAGCCCTCGCCGAGGTCACTGTTGAGGTCCACGAAAACGAACGCTATCCCCCGGCCGGGCCTGCGCGAGCAGCGGCAGATCGGCGGCGTGCACGACCGCGACCACCGGGTACCCGCCGGTCGTCGGGTGGTCGGCGAGGAACACCAGCGGCTGCCCGTCGGCCGGGACCTGCACCGCGCCGAGGACGATCCCCTCGCTGGGCAGCTCGCCGGCGTCCGCGCGGGTGAGGGCCGGCCCGTCGAGCCGGGCCCCGACGCGGTTGCTCTCACTGCGGATTCGGTACTCCACGCGGCCCAGCCGCCCCGCATCCGTGAACCGGTCGGCCCGAGGCCCCCACGCGATCCGGAGCACGACGGGCCCGCCGAGCGCGGCCCGGGGCGCCAGATCCACGGCCGCCGGGGCGCCGGTGGTCCGGCCGAGCGGCAGCCGGTCGCCCGCGCGCACCACCGGCGGGCCGAGCAGCGACAACGTGTCGGTCGAGCGGCTCTCCAGCACCGGGTCGCTGGCGAGGCCGCCGGCGGCGGTGAGGTACACCCGCAGCCCCAGCACCGCCCGTCCGACCTCGATCTTCTCGCCGGCCCGCACCGGCACGGGCGCGTTGAGGGGGGCCGGGCGGCCGCCGACCCGCAGCGGCGCCGCGGCCCCGGTGAGCGCGACGGTGCCGGCCCGGCCCGCGACCGCCGCGAACGGCCCGAGCGTGATCTCCAACCCGGCCGCGCCCGGCGGGTTGCCGACGAGCCGGTTGCCGAGCTCGAGCGCCGGGCGGTCGAGGGCGCCGGAGCGCGGCACGCCGAGGTGCGCGTAGCCGGGCCGGCCGAGGTCCTGGACGGTCGTGAGCGGGCCCGCGACTTCGACCCGCAGTTCGGCCCCACCGCTCATGAGGCCCGGAACCGCACGGTGCGACCCGGCGTCATGAGGGCCGGCGGCGTCCGGTTCACGTCGAAGAGCAGGGCCTCGCTGTGCCCGACGATCCGCCAGCCGCCCGGGGAGGCGGTCGGGTAGATGCCGGCGAACTCGGCGGCGAGCGCGACCGAGCCGGCCGGGACGCGGGTGCGGGGGGTGCCGAGGCGGGGGACGTTCCAGGGCAGGCCGGAGAGGTACGCGAAGCCGGGCGCGAAGCCGCAGAACGCGACCCGCAGCTCCGTGCCCGTGAGCACGTCGACGACCTCGTCCTCGCTCACCCCGGCGATCTCGGCGACGAACGGCAGGTCCACCCCGTCGAAGCGGACGTCCACGGTGAGGGGCGGCTCCGGGGGTACCGAGGCCGGATCGAAGGCCCAGCCGGACATCTCGGCGGCCAGTCCGACCGGGTCGGTCACACCGTCTAGCAGAACCGTGCGTGCGCCGGGCACGATGTCCACGACCGGCAGCCGGCCGGCGGCGCGCTCGGCGTCGAGCGCGGCGAACCATTCCAGCGGAGAGTCGACCTCGATGAGGAGCGCGGCGGCGCCGACCGGGCGAAATTGCACCTAGTCACGATAGACGTCACACAGCTGCTACTTGCGAGTAACCTACGGTACCGTAACCTGGAGAATGTGAGCGTGAAGACCGAACCCCGCCTCCGCCCGGTCGACCTCGGCAAGCCGCGTATGCGCGGCTGGCTCCACGCCTACGCGGCGGGCGCGGCCGTGATCTGCGGCATCGTGCTGTGCTCGCTCGCGGCCACGCGCCCGGGCTGGGGCCCCTTCGTGAGCTGTGTCGTGTACAGCCTGACGGTCGTCGCGCTGTTCGGCACCAGCGCCCTGTACCACCGTCGCGTCTGGTCCGAGCGCGGCTACAAGATCATGCGGCGGCTCGACCACTCCATGATCTTCGTGTTCATCGCCGGCACCTACACGCCCTTCAGCGTGCTGCTGCTCAGCGGCAACACCCGCGTGGCGATCCTGGTCACGGTGTGGGCCGGCGCCCTGCTCGGCGTGGCGATGAAGATGGCGGCCGCGATGAGCAAACGGCGATGGCTGTCGGCGCCGCTGTACATCGCCCTGGGCTGGGTCGCCGTGGCGGTGCTCCCGGACATCCTGCGCGCGGGCGGCGTGACCGCTCTGGTGCTGACCCTGGCCGGTGGCGCCTTCTACACGGTCGGCGCGGTGTTCTACGCCCTGCGCCGCCCCAACCCGTGGCCGACGGTCTTCGGCCACCACGAGTTCTTCCACGCTTGCACGCTCGTTGCCGCGATCTGTCACCAGATCGCCATTTATTTTGCGCTGTACGCGCACTGAGGGTTCCGCCATAATTACCCGCGCTGATATCGATCATCCGACATAGTGCGGAGGACAAAGCGTGGGCACAAAACATCCTTTATCCGGCCTCGCAGTAATCGCGGTGGCCACCGGCGCAGCTCTGGTCGCGGGGGCCGGACCTGCCAATGCCGAGACAGCAAACCCCCTCTACGTCAACAACGACCCCGCGGCGAACTGCTCCGACGCCGGAACCGGAACGAAGGCCCAGCCGTACTGCACGATCGCGCCCGCGGTCGCGGCGGTGACGGCGGGCCAGACGATCTACATCGCCGGCGGCTTCGACGAGCACGTCACCATCGCCAAGTCGGGCAATCCCGGGCAGCCGATCACGCTCAAGGACCTCGGCGACGCGGGCCAGCCGCGGGCCCGGCTGCAGGGCGCCGGGGCCGGGTTCACCATCGACGGCCAGCACGACATCGTGATCGACAACGTCTGGGTCCTGAGCGGGACGAGCGGACCCGGGTTCGACGTCAGCCGCTCCTCCCGGATCGCCGTCCAGAACACCAGGGTGCAGCCGGGCGCGGGGGCCGTGCCGGGCGTGCACCTCGCCGCCGTGACCGACTCGACGCTCACCGGAGTCGTGGTCATCGGGTCGCAGCTGACCGCCGGGATCTCCCTCGACGCCGCGACATCGGGCGTGGTCGTCACGTCCGCGCATGTCACCGGCACCGGCGGCACGGCTGGCACGAGCGACCGCGGCATCGAGATCCTCGGCTCGCACGACACGGTCCTCAACAGCACCGTCTCGGGCCTGACCACCGGGGTCTTCGTCGGGCCGGGCGCGACCGGCAACACCGTGGCCAACACCTCGATCTCGAGCGGCAAGGGCTCGGGCATCGACAACGCCGGCGCCTCCGGCACCGCGATCACCAACGACTCGGTGCAGGACAACTGCGGGCCGGGCATCCGCGTCTCCGGCGCCTCGAGCGGCGTGTCCGTGCAGAACAACATCGTCGCCGCCAACGGTGCCGCCGTGTCCCACAGCTGCAGCGCGGCGGCCGGCCCCGAGATCGGCGTCTACGACGGGGCCGTGGGCGCCACGGTGGTCGACTACAACGGCGTCAACCACAAGTCCTCCCCGGACACCTACGCGTGGGGCACGGCCACCTACTTCGCGCCGGCGGACTTCCGGGCGGCGTCCGGGCAGGCCGCGCACGACGCGATGGGGGCGCCCGTCGACATCTCGGAAGACTCGGCGAACTCGGCCGCGCCCGGGTACCAGGCGACCGACGCCGGCGGCCGCCCGCGCGAGGACGACCCGGCCCGGCCGAACACCGGCGCGGGCCCGATCACCTACGCCGATCGCGGCAACACCGAGCGGATCAAGGCGCCGAGCGCGCAGGTGACCGTCAAGTCGACCGACCAGAACGCGCTCTCGGTCACCGTGGACGCGTCGGGCTCGACGCCGGGGTGGGCGCCGCTCGGCTCCACCGCCTACCAGTTCGAATTCAACGACGGCACGCCGACCGTGAAGCAGGCGTCGCCGATCGCGACGCACAAGTACGCGCAGCCGGGCGTGCACAGCGGATACGTCACGGTCGTTGACGCCAATGGGATCAGCAGCAGCGGCGCGACCTGGACCACCTCGCTCTGGCCGACGGTCCGGACGGTGACGCTGCTGGCCGACAACGGCACGTACGTCAGCGCCGGCGCCGACGGCAACCAGCCGCTGCGCGTGGGCAGCACCACCATCGGCCCCGGCGAGCAGTTCGAGTTCGTCCAGTCCGGCAGCCAGATCGCGCTGCGGTCCAAGGTCAACGGCCGGTACGTCGCGAACAACGCCGGCGACACGACGCTCAAGGCGCAGGCCGAGACGACGATGCTCGACTACGACAGCCCCGCGTACCAGCTCCAGTCGTTCGACGACGGCACCGTGGCCTTCCTCTCCGCCTACTACCTCAACAACAACTCGTATGTCAGCAGCAACAGCGGCACCACCAAGGTGCTGACCGTCGACCGCTCGGTGGCCGGGCCGTGGGAGAAGTTCCGCATGGTCGACGTCGGGAACACCGCGGTCACGCTGCACGCGCACGCGAACGGCAAGTACGTCACCGCCGACCTCAACGTCAGCGGCACCCTGATCGCCAACCGCGGCGTCGTCGGGGCCTGGGAGAACTTCGACCTCGTGGACGCCGGCAACGGCTCCGTGGCCCTGTTCTCGCACGCCAACGGCAAGTACGTGACCGCCGAGAACGGCGGCAACTCCGCGCTCATCGCCAACCGCACCGCGGTCGGCCCGTGGGAGAAGTTCACCGTGGTCAAGAACGCCGACGGCAGCATCGCCCTGGTGGCGGGGGTCAACGGCAAGTACGTCACGGCCGACCTCAACAACAGCGGCACCCTGATCGCCAACCGCACCGCGATCGGCGCCTGGGAGTCGTTCGACCGGCCCTGATCGAGCACGTCAACCGGCCCTGGCGGGACATCCCGGCGGGGCCGTTCCGCTCGCAATCATCCGGTCGCAATCACGCAGAGGAACAGCGTGGGAACCAAGTACCCCTTGTCCGGCCTCGCGCTCGTCGCGGTGGCCGCCGGCGCAGCTCTGGTCGCGGGGGCCGGACCGGCCGGCGCCGAGACCGTGCCCGCACTCTATGTCCAGTTCCTCGCCCCGACCGGCTGCACCGATGCCGGCCCCGGTACCGCGGAGAAGCCCTACTGCACCATCGGGGCCGCGCTCGCGGCGGCCACCGCGGGCCAGACGATAAACGTCACCGGCACCTACAACGAGCACGTGACCTTCCCCCGCTCGGGCGAGCCCGGCCGGCCGATCACGCTGCGCGGCAACGGCGGGGCCCGGCTCGCGGGCGGCCCGGGCGTCGGCTTCACCATCGCCGACCGGCACGACATCGCGATCAGCGGCATCGACGTGGCGGGCTCGGGTCCCGCGGCCGCCATCGACGTCATCACCGCCCAGCGGATCGCCGTGGACAACCTCTCGATCCGGGGGGCGACCGGGCCGGCGAAGCCCGCCGTCCGGCTGGCCGGGGTGACGGACTCGTCGCTGACGGCGGTCGACATCACCACAGCCGAGCTGACCACCGGCATCGCCCTCGACGCGACGACCTCCGGCGTGCTGGTCAAGTCCGCGAGCGTCTGGGTCTCCTTCGCCGCGCCGGGCGGCCGCGGCATCGAGGTGCTCGGCTCGCACAACACGATCCTGAGCAATGACGTCATCGGCGGCGGCGAGGCCGGCATCGCGCTGCGGCCCGGGGCCGACGGCAACGTCGTCGCCAACAACACCGTCAGCGCCTCCACGGGGGCCGGGATCGACAACGCCGGCGCCACCGGCACGGCGATCACCAACAACCGGGTGCAGGACAACTGCAAGGGCGGCGTGTGGGTGTCCGGCGCGTCCGCGGGCGTCTCGGTGCAGAACAACGTCCTGCGCCTGAACATGCCGGGCGCCGACAACGCGAACTGCGACCGGTCGCAGCCGGCGGCCGAGATCGGCATCTACGACGGCGCCGCCGGGCGGACCGTTGCCGACTACAACAACGTCTACCACGGGTACGACGGGACCGGGGCGCCGAACACCTACGCGTGGAGCGGCACGGCGATGGGCCTGACCGCCTTCCGGGCGGCTTCGGGCCAGGCCGCGCACGACCTGGAGGCCTCGAACGCGAACACCATCGACAACGCGAACTCGGCGGCGCCCGGATGGCCGAGCGCCGACCGCACCGGCAACCCGCGCGAGGACGACCCGGCCGTGCCCGACCACGGGGCGGGCCCGGTCCCGTACGGCGATCGCGGCCCGACCGAGCTGACCAAGGGCCCGACGGCCGCGCTGGCCCTGAAGGCCGACCACGCCGGGAACTCGCTCACGGCGGACGCGTCGGGCACCCGGCCCGGGTACTCGCCCGTCACCACGTACGCCTTCGACTTCGGCGACGGCACCAAGGTGACCCAGGCCGCGCCGGTCGCCTCGCACCACTACGCCCGCCCCGGCACGTACACCGTGCAGGTGCTGGCCACCGACGCCAACGGGTTCAGCGGCCTCCAGGTCGCCTCGGCCTCGCTGTGGCCCACGGCGCGCACGATCGCGCTGCTGGCCGACAACGGCCGCTACGTGAACGGCGGCCCGGAGGGGTACAACTTCCTCAGCCTCTATGCCCGGGCGGTCGGCCCGGGCGAGCTCTTCGAGGTCGTCGACCTGGGCAACGGGCACGTGGGGCTGCGCTCGCGGGTCAACCAGACGTACCTCGGCGTCAACTACGGCCCCCAGGCGCTCCTGTCGGCCGGCAGCCCCTCGACGGAGGAGCCGGCCAAGCAGTTCGACCTCGTCACCAACGCCGACGGCAGCATCAGCCTGCGCTCGCTGCTCACCAACGCGTACGTGAGCAGCAACAGCGGCCTGACCCAGGTGCTGACCGCGGACCGCGCGGCGATCGGCCCGTGGGAACGCTTCGGCGCGGTCGACACGGCCAACACGTCGATCACGCTGCACGCGCACGCCAACGCCCGGTACGTCGCGGCGGAGAACGGCGGCAACGCCCCGCTCATCGCCAACCGCACCGCGGCCGGCCTCTGGGAGACCTACGACCTCGTCGACGCCGGCAACGGCTGGGTCGCCCTGTACTCCCACGCCAACGGCAAGTTCGTCACCGCGGAAAACGGTGGCAACGCCGCCCTCATCGCCAACCGCACCGCGATCGGCCCGTGGGAGAAGTTCAAGGTCGTCAAGAACGCCGACGGCAGCACCAGCCTGCTCGCCGGCGTCAACGGCAAGTACGTCTGCGCCGAGAACGGCGGCAACTCGCCGCTCATCGCCAACCGCACCGCCATCGGCGCCTGGGAGGAGTTCGACCGTGGATAAGCGTGCACTCGTCGTCGCGTTGACCACCGGCGCCGCGGTGTTCGCGGTCGCCGGCCCGGCCCGCGCCGACACCCCGGACCTCTACGTCAACCACGCCGCCGGCGCCAACTGCTCGGACGCGGGCGCCGGCACGGCGAGCCGGCCGTACTGCACGATCGGGGCCGCGCTCGCCACGGCCTCGGCCGGCCGGACGATCACCGTCAGCGGTGACTACGACGAGCACGTGACCATCGACAAGTCGGGCGAGCCCGGCCGGCCCATCACCCTGAAGAACGCCGGCCCGGGCTTGGTCACGCTGAACGGCGGCCCCGGCCTCGGATTCACCATCGACGGGCAGCACGACATCGCGGTCAGCGGCTTCCTCGTGCGCAACGCGACGAGCGGGCCGGGCCTCGCGGTAACGAACTCGACCCGGATCGCCATCGACAACTTTTACGTGTCGATCGCATCCGGGGCGACGGCTCCGCCGGCCCGGCTGGCCGGTGTGACCGACTCGACGCTGACGAAGGTCGGGCTGAGCGGCTCCACCTCGCCCGTCGCGCTCATCCTCGACGCGGCGACCTCCGGCGTCGTCGTCAAGTCCGCGATCCTCGCGCTGGCCGCCACGGCGGGCGCGCACGGCATCGAGGTCCTCGGCTCGCGCAACACGATCCTCAACAGCCAGTTCCAGAACGCCGGGGTGCTGATCGGGCCCGGGGCGAGCGGCAACGCCGTCGTCAACAGCGTCGTCACGAACAGCCGGGGCGCCGGCATCGACAACACCGGAGCGACCGGCACCGCGATCACGAACAACACGGTGCAGAACAATTGCGGCTCGGGCATCCGGATCGCCGGCGCCTCATCCGGCGTGTCGGTGCAGAACAACGTCGTGACGAACAGCGGGCCCGGATCGTCCGGCAACTGCGGCTCGACGGCGGGCACGGTCGAGATCGGGGTGTACGACGGCGCGGTTGGCACCACCGTGGTCGACTACAACAGCGTGTACCGCGGCGTGGTCACGCTGCCGGCGCCGGACGCGTACGCCTGGGGCACCGCGATGGGGCTGGCCGACTTCCGGACGGCCTCGGGCCAGGCCGCCCACGACCTGGAGGGCGCGACCCCGGGCACGCTCGAGGACTCGGCGAACTCGGCCGCGCCCGGCTACCAGGCGACGGACTACCTCGGCCGCCCGCGCCTGGACAACCCGAACCTCGCGAACACCGGCGCCGGCTCGGTCAAGTACGCCGACCGCGGCTATCGGGAGACGATCAAGGGCCCGAGCGCCACGCTGACCGTCCGCATCGACCAGAGCGCGCTGTCGGTCACCGCGGACGCTTCGGGCGCGACCCCAGGGTACGCGCCCATCGCTTCGTACACCTTCGACTTCGGCGACGGCACCGCCGCGGTCACGCAGGCCGCGCCGGTCGCCACGCACCGGTACGCGCAGCCGGGCAACTACTGGGTGCGGGTCAACGTCGCCGACGCCAACGGGCTCGTGCCCGGGACGGCCGAGCAGTACATCTCCATGTGGCCGGCGACCCGCACGGTCGCCCTGCTGGCCGACAACGGCACCTACGTCAGCGCGGGCGCCGACGGGAGCCAGCAGCTGCGCGCCGGCGCCACCACCGTCGGCCCCGGCGAGCTGTTCGAGCTGGTCGAGCGCGACGGGCGGGTGGCGCTGCGCTCGAAGGCCAACGGCAAGTACGTCACCGACGGCTTCGACACCCGCCGGCAGCTGCTGGCCCAGTCCTTTACGACGACGCTCGAACCGGCCGACATCACCTCGTTCCAGCTCGTCGCGGGCGCGGACGGCACCGTGAGCCTGCGGTCGCTGGCCAACAACACCTACGTCAGCAGCAACAGCGGCACCACGAAGCTGCTGACCGACGACCGCACCGCGATCGGGCCGTGGGAGAAGTTCCACCTGATCGAGTCCGGCAACGCGACCGTGAGCCTGAACGCGCACGCCAACGGCCGGTACGTCACCGCCGACCTCGACCACAGCGGCACCCTGATCGCCAACCGCATGCTCGTCGACCTGTGGGAGAAGTACGACCTCGTGGACGCCGGCGCCGGCTGGGTGGCCCTGTACTCGCACGCCAACGGCAAGTTCGTGACCGCCGAGAGCGGCGGCAACGCCCCGCTCATCGCCAACCGCACCGCGATCGGCCCCTGGGAGAAGTTCAAGGTCGTCAAGAACGCCGACGGCAGCATCAGCCTGCTCGCCGGCGTGAACGGCAAGTACGTCTGCGCGGAGAACGGCGGGAGCTCGGCGCTCATCGCCAACCGCACCGCCATCGGCGCCTGGGAGTCGTTCGACAGGCCCTGATCGCGAACGAGGCCCGGCGGAACGGACCGCCGGGCCTCACGCCGCGAATCAGTAGCGCCGGGTGCGCCGCTCGACGACCTCGTCCGCGGAGGGCGGGATCACCGTGCCGGCCGCGGGCGGGGGCGGCGGCGGGGCCGCCGAAACCACCGTGCGGCGGCGCGAGTTCCAGAAATACAGGGTCAGGGCCAGGCCGACGAGGCCGGCGAGCTGGAGGATCCAGCCGATCGTGTCGAGGTTGAACGGCCCGACGTCCGTGTCGTCGAGCCCGAACGTCATGATCGCGCCGACAACGATCAGTAGGATGCTTCCGCCGATACCCATCGATGGCCTCCCGAGGCGTCTGTTGGGTAACTGTCTGTGGCTGGGTTACCCACGCGCGACGTACTTCAATCGGGGAGGCTTGTGCAATGACCGTTCGCACGCTCATTCTTCTCCGGCACGCCAAGGCGGCCGACCCGGACGACTACGCGACCGACATCGAGCGGCCACTCACCGCGAGGGGGCACCGCGACGCCGCCGCGGCCGGCGCGTGGCTCGAGGACCAGGGTCTGAAGCCGGATGCCGTACTGTGCTCGACCGCCGTCCGCACCCGGGAGACGCTCGAGGAGCTCGGCGTCGACGCGCCGGTCGTCTACGAACACCGGATCTACACCGGCCCGGCCCTCGACACGCTGGACCTGCTGCGGCAGGCCGGCGCGGCCGTGGAGACCCTGCTGCTGGTGGGGCACAACCCGACGCTCTCCGACCTGTCCCACGAGCTCGCCCCGAACGCCCTCGCCGACCGCGGCCTGGCCACGTCCGGCATCGCCGTGCACCGGTTCGAGGGCTCCTGGTCGAGCCTCACCGAGGCCGCACTCGACGCCGAGCACACCGGACGGGGATAAAGAAAAGCGGGAGGGCACCATTGCCCTCCCGCTTCGACTGGTCGACGCCTAGAAGGCGTCCTCGGTGAGCTGCATCGCGTCGAGCGTCGTGGACTCGACGATCCGCCGGTCGGCGCCGACGCGCGGCAGCACCTCGTGCGCGAAGAACTTCGCCGCGGCCACCTTGCCCTCGTAGAACGCCTTGTCCGCGGGCGAGACCTCGCCGGCGAGCGCCTTCAGCGCCACCTCGGCCTGCCGCTGCAGCAGCCAGCCGACCACGATGTCGCCGAGGCCGAGCAGGAACCGGCGGGAGTTGAGGCCGACCTTGTACAGCGCCTGCGGGTCGCCGGCCTGGGCCTCGCCCAGCCAGCCGGTGAAGATGCCCAGGATCTGCTGTACCTCGGCGAGCGCCTTGCCCAGCGCCACGCGCTCGACCTTGAGCTGGCCGTTGCCGCCCTCGGACTCGAGGAACTGCTGGATCTCGCCGGCCACGGTGAGCAGCGCCTTGCCCTGGTCCCTCACGATCTTGCGGAACACCAGGTCGAGGCTCTGGATCGCGGTCGTGCCCTCGTACAGCGTGTCGATCTTCGAGTCCCGCACGTACTGCTCGAGCGGGTAGTCCTGCAGGAAGCCGGAGCCGCCGAAGGTCTGCAGCGCCTCGTGGCCCAGCAGCTCGTACGCGCGCTCCGAGCCGACGCCCTTGACCAGCGGCAGCAGCAGGTCGTTGACCCGCTTGGCGATCTTCCCGGCCTTCTCGTCGCCGGCGGCCTCGGCGAGGGCCACCTTGTCCTGCCACGTCGCCGTGTAACAGACGAGCGCGCGCAGGCCCTCGGCGTACGACTTCTGCATCAGCAGCGAGCGGCGCACGTCGGGGTGGTTGATGATCGCGACCCGCGGGGCGGCCTTGTCCGTGGAGGTCAGGTCGGCGCCCTGCACGCGGCTCTTGGCGTACTCGAGCGCGTTGAGGTATCCGGTCGACAGCGTCGCGATGGCCTTGGTGCCGACCATCATCCGGGCGTACTCGATGATGAGGAACATCTGCCGGATGCCCTCGTGCACATCGCCGAGCAGCCAGCCCTTCGCCGGCACGCCGTGCCCGCCGAAGGTGACCTCGCACGTCGTGGAGACCTTGAGGCCCATCTTGTGCTCGACGTTCGTCACGAAGACGCCGTTGCGGTCCTTGAGCTCACCGGAGTCGCCGTCGAAGTGGAACTTCGGCACGACGAACAGCGAGAGCCCCTTGGTGCCGGGCCCGCCCGCGCCGGGCGTGTCCACCGGCCGGGCCAGCACGTAGTGCACGATGTTCTCGGCCAGGTCGTGCTCGCCGCTGGTGATGAAGCGCTTGACGCCCTCGATGTGCCACGACCCGTCGGCCTGCGGCACCGCCCGGGTGCGGCCCGAGCCGACGTCCGAGCCGGCGTCCGGCTCGGTCAGCACCATCGTGGAGCCCCACTGCTTGTCGACGAAGAGCTTCGCCCACTTCTTCTGCTCCTCGGTGCCCTCGATCCGCAGCGTGTTGGCGAAGGAGGGGCCGGAGGCGTACATCCAGATGGGGGCGTTCGAGCCGAGCACGAGCTCGGCGAGCGACCACCACAGGGCGCGCGGCGCCGCCGTGCCGTCGAGCTCGGCGGGCAGGTCGAGCCGCCAGAACTCGGCGGCCATGAAGGCCTCGTACGACTGGCGGAACTTCTCGGGCATGCGCACCGAGAACGTGGCCGGGTCGTAGACGGGCGGGTTGCGGTCGCCGTCGACGTAGCTCGCGGCGAGATCCTCGCGCGCCAGTCGGTCCACCTCGCCGAGAATGCTGCGGGCGGTGTCCACGTCGATGTCCCCGTAGGGCCCCTGACCAAGGACTCGGTCCACGCCGAAGACCTCGAAGAGGTTGAACTCGAGATCCCGCAGGTTGCTCTTGTAATGGGTCATCGCGGAGTGGCCCCCGTCTCTGGGTTCGCGTCGCTGGTGCCGAAAAGCATGGCCGACTGGGGTTACCAGTCGGTAACAGCCATCTTATTACTCGCTAGTAACGAGGAACAAGGCGCTCCGCCGAGTGAACATGACCACAGAAAGGTGAGTAAGCACCGGTGAGGAGTAGTTGAGTAGCAGACATGCCGTCACCCGCGGGTGATGCGGTCGTTGACCGGTTACTCCCAGTCATAAGGAGGGCCGCCGCGATGATCGTCCGACTCATGGGCACGCTGTTCGCCCCCAAGTACCCACGCTTCTACACGGGCCGCCACCGGGCCCCGATGCGCCGCCTCATCCCCCGCCAGCGCGCGGTGGAAGTGGAAGCGGCATAAACGCTGGGCGGCCGTCGAGCCGGTGGAACGCGCCGTCGACCGCGGCCTCTTGCGGTCATGACCCGAACGTGGTCAGGACGACGCCACTCCCGCGCCGCCGATCTCCCAGCTGGGCACCTGGGCCTGCTGTTTCACTCCCTGGTACTCCACCAGCACGAGCGCGATGTCGTCGTCGAGCCGGCCGCGCACCCAGTCCAGCAGCGCGCTCTCCAGCGACTTCAGCCCGTCGGCCACGGTGCCGTGCCCGAGCAGCCGCTGGGCGCGCTCCGCGGTCGGGAAGAACTGCCCGTCGCGGCGGGCCTCGGCCAGGCCGTCGGTGAAGAACAACAGGCGGTCGCCCGGCTCCAGGCGCTCCACGCGCGGCTTGACCACCGGCATGAAGCCCAGCGGCGGGGCGTTGGCGGGCGGGTCGAGCGGGATCACGCGACCGCGGCGCAGCAGCAGCGGGGCCGGGTGGCCGCAGTTGACGATGGTCAGGGTGCCGCCGCGCTCCTCGACCAGCGCGGCCGTCACGAAATCCTCGTCGCCCAGCGAGCGGGCCACGGCGCGGTCCAGGTCGGCGACGATGGCGCGCAGGTCGGCGCGCTCGAAGGCCACATGGCGGTACGACCCCAGGACGATGCTCGCCAGGCGCACCGCGTCGAGACCCTTGCCGCGGACGTCACCGATGATCATGCGCACGCCGTACGGGGTGTCGACGGCCTCGTACAGGTCGCCGCCGATGTCGGCGGCGGCGCTGGCCGAGATGTAGCGGGCCGCGACCGTCAGCGGGCCGACCTGGGGGCCCAGCGGGCGCAGCACGGCGCCCTGGGCCACCTGGGCGAGGTGGGACAGCTCGGCGTACCGCGCGATCTGCCGCTGCCGGATCGCTCCCACGGCCGACGCGATGCCGCTCGCCACAAGGACTCCGCCGAGGTTGAGCATCAGCACGAGCATCCGGTCGCGGGTGTGCATCAGCTCGATCGAGCAGAAGACGAAGGCCAGCAGCGTGGAGGCGCTGCCGACGGCGAGCACCTCCGGCCACGACGCGAACGCGGCGGCCAGGAAGGGCGCGGCGGCGAGCATGCCCACGTAGTCGGCCCGGGAGCCGTCGGCGACCTCCGCGGTCAGCACGAGTGCGAGCAGCACGAAGGCCGCGCCGACTCCGGCGCGGGCCTCGGGAAGCAGCTGACGTTTCATAGGTCCGGCCAACAGCATGCCACCAACCGACCGCCGGACCGTTCCATCAAACGGCCGGGTCTGTGTTACTTGAGTACCTCATACTTCGCGTTGATCACTCCGGCACTCACCGAAGCGATCGTCACGAAGGCGCCCTTGGCGAGGTCGAGACATCGTCCCGCCACGAAGGGCCCCCGATCGTTGATCCGCACATCGACGGACTTGCCGTTGGCCAGGTTCGTGACCCGGACGATGGTGCCGAACTTCAGCGTCTTGTGAGCCGCGGTCAGCCCGTTGGGATCGAAGTTCTCGCCGTTGGCGGTCTTCTGCCCATCAGCGTAGTACGACACCTCGCAGGTGCCACTGCTCGCCACCTCGGCCGGCGCCTTGGTGGTCGGGCTCTTCGTCGGCGTCTTGGTCTTGCTCGGCGTCTTCGAGGGCGTCGGCGAGGCCGTGCCCTGCACGGACTCGAGTCCCTGGCCCGGGTCGAGGCTCGGCTGGGCCGAGGGCGACGGGCGCTCGCCGCGATCCGCGCGCTCCTGGGGGCTGCGGGGGGCGTCGACCGCCGCGACGGTCTTGGGGTCGTCACCGCCCATGTTGACGGTCGCCACCGCGCCGCCGACGAGCACGACGACCGCACCGACCCCGGCGATCAATGGGATGAGATGACGGCGACCCACGACGGAATGTCGTCCGGACAACGTCTGCACCCTTCGTCGACAGCAGAGCCGTGACCGAACGTATCGGCCCCTCCCTGACGCCAGTCAAACCGAAGAGTTCTTCATGTGGTGATTTGCCCGCATAGTTCCGACCGTTCGGATGACCCGCCAAGGAGCCGTTCAGCCGACCCCGTGAAATCACCACGAGGTCGGCACAAACGCTACAGAATCAGGAGCGAACCGCCGAAACCACCGCGGCGACCGCGGCGCCCGCCTCAATCTCCGTCTTCTCGCCCGACCGGCGGTCGCGCAGCTCGACCACGCCGTCGGCGAGCCGCTTGCCGACCACCACGATCGTCGGCACGCCGATGAGCTCGGAGTCGTTGAACTTCACGCCCGGCGATACGTCCTTGCGGTCGTCGAGCAGCACGGTCAGCCCGGCCGCCTCGAGGTCCGCGGCCAGGCCGGCCGCCCCGTCACGGATCTCCTCGGTCTTGCCGGCGGCGACCACGTGCACGTCGGCCGGGGCAAGCTCGCGGGGCCAGCACAGGCCGCGCTCGTCGGCGGTCTGCTCGGCGACCACGGCGACCGCGCGGGTCACCCCGACGCCGTAGGAGCCCATCGTGACGACCTGCGCCTTGCCGTTCTGGTCGAGCACCGACAGGCCCAGGGCCTTCGCGTACTTGCGGCCGAGCTGGAAGATGTGCCCGATCTCGATGCCGCGCGCCTGCTCCAGCCGCCCGCCGTCGACCGGGCAGATGTCGCCGTCGACGATGCGGACCGCCTCGATGGTGCCGTCGGGCGTGAAGTCGCGGCCGGCGACGAGGTGCACGACGTGCCGGCCCGGCTCGTCGGCGCCGGTGATCCAGCTCGTGCCGTCGACGACCCGGGGGTCGACGAGGTACCGGATGCCCGAGGAGTTCTTCTCGCCCAGCACGCCGGGCCCGATGTACCCCCTGACCAGCGCCGGGTGCTGCGCGAACTCAGCCTCGGTCATGGGCGTCACCTCGGCCGGCGCGACGACCGCCTCGACCCGGCGCAGGTCGACCTCGCGGTCGCCGGGCACCCCGACGGCCAGCGGCTCGCGCTTGCCGTCGGGCAGGGTCAGCATGAGCATCACGTTCTTGAGCGTGTCGGCGGCGGTCCAGGCGCGGTCGTCGCGCTTGAGGTCATCGCGGCCGTTGAACAGGTCGACGAGCGTCTCGATCGTCGGCGTGTCGGGCGTGTCGGCGACCCGGGCCGCGGGCTGCCCCTCGATGGGCAGCGCGGCGGGCGGCGGGGTCGTGACCGCCTCGACGTTTGCCGCGTAGTCGCCGTTGACGCAGCGCACGAACGTGTCCTCGCCGATGTCGGCCAGGGCCAGGAACTCCTCCGACTCGCTGCCGCCCATCGCGCCGCTCATCGCCGAGCAGATCACGTAGTCGAGGCCGAGCCGGTCGAAGATCCTGATGTAGGCCTCGCGGTGGCGGCCGTAGGCGGCGCGGAGGCCGTCGTCGTCGACGTCGAAGGAGTACGAGTCCTTCATGACGAACTCGCGGCCGCGCAGGATGCCGGCCCGGGGGCGCGCCTCGTCGCGGTACTTCGACTGGATCTGGTACAGCGTCAGGGGCAGGTCCTTGTACGAGGAGTAGAAGTCCTTCACGGCGAGCGTGAACATCTCCTCGTGCGTGGGGCCGAGCAGGTAGTCGCCCTGCCGCCGGTCCTGCAGGCGGAAGAGGTTCGGGCCGTACTCCGTCCAGCGCCCGGTCGTCTCGTAGGGCTCGCGGGGCAGCAGTGCCGGGAACGTGAGCTCCTGGCCGCCCATCGCGTCCATCTCCTCGCGGATCACCCGCTCGACGTTGCGCAGCACCCGCAGGCCCATCGGCAGCATGGTGAAGATGCCCGGTGCGACGCGTCGCACGTAGCCCGCGCGGACCAGCAGCTTGTGGCTGGTGACCTCGGCGTCGGCGGGATCCTCGCGCAGTGTCCGCAGGAACAGCGAGGACATCTTCAGGACCATCTGTGTCCACCTTCTTGTGGCCGTTTCCGTCACGTTGGACGATACCGAACGTGTCTTCCCGGTTTTCCTGGCTGTGCGCCGTCCTACTGCTGGCCGGGTGCACGGCCGACGAGCCCGCCGCGACCAATGCCGACAAAACAGGCACACCGGACACCACCCTGACCGTCACCAGCCCCGACTTCGTCGAGGGCGCCCCGATCCCGGCCGACTTCACCTGTACCGGGGCCGGAAAAGCCCCGCGCATCGCCTGGACGGGTGACACCAAGGGAGCCGCCGCCCTCGCGGTCGTCGTCGACGACCCCGACGCCCCGGGCGGCACCTACGTGCACTGGATCGTCCTGGACCTGCCGGCCGGCACGACGTCGCTGCGGGACGGCGACAAGGTCACCCAGGGCAAGAACTCCTCCAGCGGCAAGGGCTGGACCCCGCCCTGCCCGCCGTCGGGCACGCATCACTACCGGTTCACGGTGTACGGCCTGAGCCGCCCCACCGGCCTCGGCGACGGCGCCGGCCGTCAGGAGGCCCTCGACGCGATCTCGAAGAACGCCGTCACCTCGGGCCGGCTGACGGGACTCGTCACGCACTGATCTCGCACCCGGCTTTCACCCGGCCGGGGCGCCCGGGGCGCCGATCGCCTTCCGCACGGCCTGTTGGACCGGCGGCCCCACGTACCTCATGATCATGACAAATCCGCTGGTCACGCTGGCTTTGTGGACCGCGCTCGCCGTACTCTTCGGCCTGGCGGCACTCGTCCGTTCAGGTAGGGCCCCTACCACTATGAGCAGGTAATTCTTGACGCGTCATACCCCTCGCCTACACTCCACCGGGTGAGAATTCGGGGGCGGGTGCCGGCCAAGGCCGTCGACGCGCTGGTCATGCTGGGCTATTTCCTCGGCGCCGTGTATGTGCTGGGCCATCTCTGGGCGGACCCGAACGGGCGCTACCTGACGCTGAACTACCAGGACAGCTTCACGTTCGAGTGGTTCCTGACCCACGCCACCGAGCTGTTCACCAAGGGCGAGTCGCCCTTCTTCTCCGACGACATCAACTCGCCGCTGGGCGTCAACCTGATGGCGAACACGTCGATCCTGACGCTCGCGCTGCCGCTGACCCCGGTGACGCTGTGGCTCGGCGTCGGCGTCACCTTCGCGATCATCTCCACGCTGGCCCTGGCCGGCACCGCGATCGCCTGGTACTGGGTGCTGACCCGCCACTTCGGCCGCTCCCGGGCCGCCGCCGCGGTCGGCGCCGCGTTCCTGGGCTTCGCACCGGCGATGATGTCGCAGATCGCCGGGCATCCGAACATCGCCGGGCAGTACTTCATCCCGCTGATCATCGCCACGGTCTTCAAGATGCGCTTCCCCGGCCAGGTCTGGCGGCAGGGCATCTGGCTGGCCGTCCTCGTGCTGCTGCAGGCCGGCATCAACGAGGAGATGCTGTTCTTCACGGCGATGGCCCTGTTCGTGTTCATCCTGGCCTACGTGCCGTGGCGGCAGCTGCCGGGCTTCGTGAAGGTCATGCTGCCCAAGTGCGGCGTGACGCTGCTCGTCGCCGGGGTCGTGCTCGCCTACCCGCTGTACTTCCAGTTCACCGGACCCCAGCACTACAGCGGCCTCGACGAGGGCGTGCGCGGGATCAACCTCGACGCGTACTCCTACGTCACCTTCGGCCGCTACTCGATCGCCGGCGACGTCGCCGAGGCGGCGCGGCTGAACAAGAACAACGCCAGCGAGGAGAACAGCTTCTTCGGCTGGCCGCTCGCCCTGGTCCTGGTGGCCGGCGCGATCGCGCTGTGGCGCAACCGGCTCTCCCGGGCGCTGTTCATCACCGCGGGCGCCTTCGCCGTCTTCTCCCTCGGCCCGACGCTCCGGTTCAACGGCGTCGACCGCACCGAGACGCACGGCCCGTGGAAGTGGATCAGCCAGCTGCCGCTGTTCGACTCGGTGGTGCCGACCCGGCTCGGCCTCATCGTGACGGTCTGCGTCGGCGTCGGCCTGGCCCTGCTGGTCGACAAGCTGGTGGTGGAGCGGCTCCGCCCGGTGGCGGCCACCGTTCCGGCCGAGGTTCCGGCTGAGGTTCCGGCGCTCGAGCCCGAGCCGGCGCTGGTCGGCACCGGCTCGTCCGACTCCGCCGCCTCCGGCGAGACGCCGGTCGAGAAGCCCCCGGCCCGCCCGCTCGGCCGTCCCGAGCCGGCCTCGCGCCGCAGCCCGAAGCTCGCCCTGGTCTGGGGCGTCGCGCTGCTGGCCGCGCTGGTGCCGCTGTTCCCGACCCCGCAGCCCGCCGACGGCCGCCCGCCGCTGCCGGCGCTGTTCACCAACGGCAACTGGCGCACGAAGCTGCCCCCGAACCCGGTGGTGGCCCCGCTGCCGGGCGGCTGGGACGACAACATCAAGATGATGCGCTGGTCGACCGAGACCAACTTCGAGGTGAAGGTGACGGCCGGGTACTTCCTCGGCCCGAACGACACCAACCCCGAGGACAAGTTCGCGCACTTCGGGCCCGGCTACCGCGACACGATCATCTACCTCAACGGGGTCATCCGGCAGCGCACCTCGCCGGCGGTGACCGAGAAGCAGAAGCAGATGATCCGCGCGGACATCCGGTTCTGGAAGGCCACCAACCTGGTGATGCCGGTCGGGTACTACAACGAGAAGGTCCTGCGCGAGACGATCGACAAGCTGGTCGCCCCGGACGTGGCGCCGGCCCAGGTCGTCGACGGGGTCTACCTCTGGGACGTGCGCTCGATCAGCGGCACCGGCTGAGCACCAGCTCCGCGGCCCGGCGGGGATGCATCTCGGGGATCCAGTGGCGCACGCCGCGCAGGATCTCGAAGGTGTACTCCCCGTCGACCCACCGCCCGCAGCGGCGCGCCAGCCGCTCGGTGACGAACTCGTCGCCGTCGCCCCAGGCGAAGAGCGTCGGCACGGTGACCCGCGGGAACTGCTTGCGGCCGGGGACGAGCATCGCGCGGTACCAATGCAGCGCCCTTCGGTTTTTCGCCGTGGCGTAGCGGCGCGCATGCTCGGCCCCGAGCCCGCTGCGCACGAGCCGGCGCTCCAGGAACCGGGGCGTCAGGGCCAGCTCCGGCAGGACCGGCAGCTGGAAGAGGCCGATATAGGCCGAGCGCCACAGCTGCCTCGCCCCGGCCCCGGCCCACGCGCCGCGGTGCGGAACCGACAACGCGGTGAGCGTGCGGACGCGCTCGGGGTGCCGCCCGGCCACGTGGAACGCGAGCGCGGCGCCCCAGTCGTGACCGGCCAGGTCGAACCGGTCGACCCCGGCGGTCCGCGCCAGCGCGAGCACGTCGGTCGTCAGGACGTCCAGGGTGTACCGCCGCCGCGAACCCGGGCTCCCGTGCTCCGCGTATCCGCGCAGCTCGGGCACGAGCACCCGCCGCCCCGCGGCCACGAGCAGCTCCGCGACCCCGGCCCAGGCCCGGCGGTCCTGCGGGAACCCGTGCAGCAGCACGACCGCGGGCGCGCCGGGGTCCCCGAGATCATCGACCTCGAACTCGAGCCCGTCGTTGGCGAATCGCTCGACCATCCGATCATTCTGCGCCCGGGTCTTGAACCTGACGGACCGTGAGGACCTAGCGTCGACGGCGTGGAGCCGGGGCCCGACGGCATCGTCTTCCACGCCGAGGTGGAGGCGGGCGACGGGGTGATCTGGCTGCATCGGGTCTCGCCGGACTTCGGTCTGGCCTCGCCGCGCACGCTCGGCGTGACCACCGCGGGCGTGTCGGTCCTGGTCGACGACGTGGACGCGCACCATGCGCGGGTCGCCGCCACGGGGGCGGCGATCGTGTACGCGCCGATGGACCAGCCCTACGGCGTGCGCGAGTACAGCGTCCGCGACCCCGAGGGCGGCCTCTGGTCGTTCATGACCCCACTGGACTGATTTGCCGGGACAACATCGATCGGCGTTGCGAGCCATAATCCGTTCGTGCGTAAACCCCTCTTTGCCGGGATTACGGCGGCGGCGGTCGGTGCGGCCGTCACGCTCGTGGCCCCGGTGACTCCGGCCATCGCGGCCACCGCGGCCCGGCCGGTCATCTACGTTGCCGACACCGACGGCAACTATCTCGGCGTGTTCGACGCGAACACCTACGAGTACCTCACCGTCATCCCCGTCGCCCTGCGCCCCACCGGCCTGGCGGCCACCCCGGACGGCGGCCGGGTCTACCTCACCGAAAACGGCGCCGCCCAGGTCTCGGTGCTCGACACCGCGACAAGCACCGTCGTCAAGACCATCGCCGTCGGCACCGAGCCGCGCGGCATCGCGATGACCCCCGACGGCGGCCGCATCTACGTCGTGAGCGGGTCCAACACGGTGAAGGCGATCGACACGGTCACCAACGCGGTCGTCGCCACCATCGGCGTCGGCACCGACCCGGACCACCTCGTCGTGAGCCCGGACGGCCGGCGCGTCTACGTGCCCAACTCCGGCAGCGGCAACCTGACGGTCATCGACACGGCCACGAACACGGTCGCCGCGACCGTCGCCGTCGGCCACGAGCCGCACGCGGTCGCGCTGACCCCGGACGGCCGGCGCGCCTACGTGGCCAACTCCGCCGCCAACACCGTCTCGGTGCTCGACCTCACGACGAACACGATCACCGCGACCGTGCCCGTCGGCAGCCAGCCGCTCGGCATCGCCGTCACGCCGGACGGTGGCCTCGCCTACGTGTCCAACTCGCTCGGCAACACCGTGTCGGTGCTCGCCACCGCCACGGACAAGGTCATCGCGACCGTCCCGACCGGCAAGGGGCCGAAGACGGTGACGATGGCGGCCGACGGCACCCACGTCGTCGTGGCCAACCACACCGACGGCACGCTGACGGTGATCGACCCGGCCACCAACGCGACGACGACGACCGACTACGTGGGCGAGGGCCCGGCGGGCCTGGCGATCGCGACGGTGCAACCGGCCCCGCCGACCGCGAACCTCGTGCTCTCGTCGCTGCCGGAGTCGAGCCGCGTCTCGTTCGACGCGTCGGCCTCGAAGCACGGTTTCGGCTTCAACATCGGCTTCAGTGTCGACTGGGGCGACGGCACCGCCCCGAGCGGCCAGAACTTCCACGACTACGCGCACGGCGGGACGTACACCGTGACCCTGACGGTGACCGACGACCTGAACGTGAAGGCGACCGCGAAGCAGCAGATCTCGGTGCAGCCCATCACCCGCATCTTCTCGATGCTGTCGGCCAGCAACCTGCGGTACGTCTCGGCCGAGACGGCCGGCGCGGACCCGCTGGTCGGCAACCGGACCGTGGCCGGGGCGTGGGAGACGCTGTTCCAGGTCGATGTGGGTGGCGGCGCGGTGGTGTTCCGGGCCGGGATCAACGGCAGGTACCTCACCGTCGACCCGGCCGGCAAGCTGACCGCGAACGGCGCGGCGCGCGACGACGGGTCCCGCTTCAAGGTCATCGCCGGGGCGAACGGGTCGTTCAGCCTGCTGTCGGTGTCCAACAACCGGTACGTCAGCGGCAACAACGGCTCCGGCCCGCTCACCGCCGACCGTGCCGCGATCGGCCCGTGGGAGCAGTTCTACGCGACGAGGACCACCAACATATCGATCGAGGCGCAGGCCAACTACAACTACGTGACGGCGGAGAACGGCGGCAACGCGTCGCTGATCGCCAACCGTGGCGCGCCCGGCCCGTGGGAGACGTTCGACGAGATCGAGGTCGGGGACGGGTACGTCGCCTTCTTCTCGCACGCCAACCAGCGCTTCGTGACGGCGGAGAACGGCGGCAACGCGCCGCTCATCGCCAACCGCACCGCCGTCGGCGCGTGGGAGAAGTTCTACCTGTCGGCCGGCTGGAACAGCACCGTCAGCATCCGCGCCAACGCCAACAACCTCTACGTGACGGCGGAGAACGGCGGCCGGTCGCCGCTGATCGCCAACCGCCCCGTGGCCTCGGTCTGGGAAGGGTTCACCGGACTGTAGGGAGAGCTCTACCGACGGGCGAACACGGCGGCGCCCGGGGTCTTCGCGGCGAGGTCCAGCAGATGCTGGGCCTCGACCGTGAAGCCGGCCTCCTCCAGCCAGGCCGTCACCTTGGCCGGCGGGCGGAGATGGACGTGGACTCGCATCGGGTGGCCGCCATAACCCTCGGTCTTCAGCCGGTGCGCGTCGCCCACGTGGAAGCCCAGCAGCAGCCGGCCGCCGGGGCGCAGGACCCGATGGAAGTGGGCCAGCACCTGCGGCACCAGGTCGTCCGGGATGTGGATCAGGGACCAGAAGGCGATCACGCCGTCGAGCGAGGCCGCCGGCAGGTCGAGTCCGGTCATGTCGCCGACCTCGAAGGCGAGGGCCGGGTGCGTCGTACGGGCCAGGTCGACCATCGCCGGGGACAGGTCGATGCCGAAGGCGTCCACGCCGGCCGCGTGCAGGTACGCCGTGATATGGCCCGGCCCGCACCCCACGTCGGCCACGCGGGCGCCCGGCGGCAGCAGCGCCGCGAACAGGTCGAGGGTCGCCCGCAGGTAGGCGTCGTTCGTCAGCGCATCCCGGACCAGGTCCGCGTAGCTGGTCGCGACGGTGTCGTAGGACGCTCGCGTGTCGTTGCGCCAATCCTCGGGGGCCACGAGCGGCAACGTTAGCCCTTGAAACGTAGCCGTCCGAGTGACTGCGCGGATCACGGCATTCGCGGCATCATGTCCGGTTATGCGCCGCCGGCGGTTGTTGTGTGCTCTGCTCGCCGGTCTCGTCGTGGTGGCCGGGCTCGCGGTTCGCTGGGCGGCGGCCCCGTCGGATCTGTCCACCCGGCCCGGCGCGGCCGCTTCGGCCGGCCCGTTCGATGCCGGGGCCGGCCCGTTCGTGGCCGGTCCCGGCATGGGCAGCGCGCCGGGAGTGGGGCCGGCTCCGAGCGCAACGGCGGCGCACGGGAGCGGGGCCGGCATCCGGTACACCTTCGACGGCGGCCTCGGCGAGCCGGTCACCGACGCGGCGGGGCGGCTCGGCCTGCGGGCGGCGGGCAGCTCTCCACCGTCGCCCACGACGGCGGACTTGCGGTGCACTTTCCGCCGCGGTGTGAGCATTACGGTGCGAAGAGTTGCGCCCGGACCATCCTGCAGAGTGGTCCGGCCGGATTCTCAATCCGGGCCGCGGATCCATTACGTACGGAGCCACCGTCCTGGTTCAGCCGAATGAGACTTCTAAAGGCGCCAATGTTGACCAGAAAGGGTTCCCGGTCGGTGACAGTCAGTTCAAACTGCAGGTCGACGGCGAGGCCGGACAGCCCGGTTGTGTGATTGTCGGCACTGGTTCGAGCGCAATTTTCGTGGCCGTCGCGGCACGGTCCATCGCCGATGGACGGTGGCAACCGGATCGCGTGTTCGCGCGGTAACTCCCTGCTCACGGTGGTCGTGGACGGCGCCGAAGCGGGACGCACCGCGGTACCGCCGTCACTGTCGATAGCGAACGACGATCCGTTGTGTATTGGCGGCAAGGGAACCAGCGCGAACAACGATCAGTTCGTGGGCGCAATCGATGATGTGTTCGTCACTCAAATCGCCTGACCTTAGGGACAAATCGGACGACAATCGGGCTCCGACTTGAACCTGGGAACGGTGCGCCCTTAACGTGAATTCCGGTCGGCTGGATGTCCGCGCCCCACCCGGGTGCGCCAGGCGGCACCGTCGAGTCGAATTTCGAACCGGGGACCCACGTGTTCCATCGGGGTGAATCCGCGCGATTGCGCGGTAGGGCGACCTTCCCGCCCGAACCCGTCAGCTAACCCGGTAGGCGGCCAGGAAGAAGGAGTAACTCCTCGGTGGAGACCCATCTGAGGTGGTCGAGGCGGCCCTCCCGTCTGCTGCGGCTCCTCGTCGCCACCCTTGGCGGTCTGTCCCTCGCCCTCGGCATCACTGGCCTCGCGCACGCGGACCCCTCGCCGGGCGAGGTCGAGAAGCAGATCGACGAGAAGTGGAACCAGATCGAGCCGGTCATCGAGCAGCACAACAAGCTCAAGCTCGAGCTCGCCGCCAACAAGACCAAGCAGAAGCAGCTCGAGGACCAGATCGCCCCGCTCAAGGCCCAGGTGGACGCCGCCTTCGACAAGGTGAGCGCGTTCGCGGTCCTGCAGTACAAGAACGGGCGCGTCTCGAAGCTCGACGCCATGCTCACCACGGGGTCGCCGGACACGTTCGTCGACCAGATGACGTTGCTCAACATGGTGGCCAAGGACGAGCAGTCGCGGATCAAGGACGTTCTCGTCGCCAAGCAGCAGTACGACGCCAAGAAGGGCCCCATCGACCAGCTCATCGCGCAGCAGGCCGAGCAGGAGGCCGCGCTGGCGAAGCAGGAGACGCAGGTCAACGCCGACATCAAGACCCTGCAGGACATGCGCATGCAGGCGTACGGCAGCGGGGCCGGCACCGGCTCGCTCGCGCCGGTCGCGTGCCCGCAGCAGTACGACGGCTCGCCGGGCAGCAAGGCCGCCCAGGTCGCGTGCAAGCAGATCGGCAAGAAGTACGTCTGGGCGACCGAGGGGCCGAACACGTTCGACTGCTCGGGCCTGACGATGTACTCGTGGAAGCAGGTCGGCGTCACCTACCTGCGGCACTACACGATGTGGCAGTACGAGGACACCAAGCGCGTGGCGCGGGCCGACCTCAAGGCCGGTGACCTCGTCTTCTTCTACTCCGACAAACACCACGTCGGGCTGTACGTCGGCAACGGCTGGATGGTGCACGCACCGAACTCGAGCCAGCCCGTACAGATGAAGAAGATCGATTCTGAGCCGATATCCGGGTACGGCCGGGTGGCGTGACTTTGACGAAGGGCGGGCCTGCGGGCCCGCCCTTCGTGTTTCGTCATTTGGTCGGCCAGGTCCGCCAGTTTTGCCAGGAGCGGCTCGGCGTCGGTCCGCGCTGGCCCTGGTACCGCGAGCCGTACACCGCCGAGCCGTAGGGGTGCTCGGACGGCGAGGACAGCCGGAAGATGCACAGCTGCCCGATCTTCATGCCCGGCCACAGGCGGATCGGCAGGTTGGCCACGTTGGACAGCTCCAGCGTCACGTGCCCGGAGAAACCGGGGTCGATGAAGCCGGCGGTCGAGTGCGTCAGCAGCCCGAGCCGCCCCAGACTCGACTTGCCCTCCAGCCGCCCGGCGAGCTGGTCGCCCAGCGTGATCACCTCGAGCGTGGACGCGAGCACGAACTCCCCCGGATGCAGCACGAAGGATTCGCCGTCGTCCACCTCGACCATCGACGTGAGCTCGTCCTGCTGGATGGCCGGGTCGATGTGCGTGTAGAGATGGTTGTTGAACACCCGGAACCACCGGTCGAGCCGCACGTCGATGCTGGACGGCTGCACGAGCGCCGGATCGAAAGGCTCGAGGCGCAGCTGGCCGCCTTCGAGCTCCTTGTTGAGGTCACGGTCGGATAGCAGCACCCTCTGAGGTTACGGGGTTCGCTTCGTCGGCCGCCCTGGTGGTCGCGGTGAGCGCCCTTTTCAGCACTTCCGCCGAGATCTCGATCTCCTCGGTGGTGAAGTGCGAAAAAGCTTCCCGCATGTGTACCCCCAGAGGCGCGAAAAACTCGTGCGCCAGCGCCTGGGCCTTGGGCTGGATGTGCAGGTGCAGCCGCCGCCGGTCCTCGGGATCGGGCCGCCGCTCGACGTGCCCGGCGCGCTCGAGCCGCACGAGGAGCGCCGTGGTGGCCGCGGGGCTGAGCGAGACCCTCCGAGCGAGCTCCCCGGGCGTCAGCGGCCTACGGTCCTCGGCCGCGCGCCAGATGTGCGCAATCGCGTTCATGTCCGTGCGGTGCAGCCCATGCCCGCGCGCGAACACGTCGACAAACCGGTCCGCCTCGACGTTGAAGCGCCGCAGGAGGTCGATGAGATCGTCGGCACCCGTCACCGATTCAGTTTGCCCCGTTCGGGGAAAACGGCAACGATCGTACAGGTGTTCGAGTACTTTTGAAGGTATGGCATCGTGGGCTGACTTCGCCGCCGCCGACCCCGCAGTGGCGGCGGCCATTCGCACGCTCGTCTGCCAGTACGGCCCGGGCCTGGGCTACCTGGCAACCGTCCGCCCCGACGGCGGCCCCCGCATCCACCCCGTCTCCCCCGTCATCACCGACGAAGGCCTGTTCTGCTTCGTCCTCGCATCCCCGAAGCGCCACGACCTGGACCGCGACGGCCGCTACTCCCTGCACAGCTTCCCGTCGGACGACTCCGCCGACGAGGCCTACCTCTCGGGCCGCGCCACCCCGGTAACGGACGACGTGCGCACCGCCGGCTTGGCCCGCCTGATGCACGCGGCCCCGGGCATAGACTGGAAGCTCTACGAACTATCGGTCGACCTGGCCATGTACGTGCACTACGACACCCCGACGACGTCGACCCGCACGGTGTGGAAGGACCGCCCGGGCCACGTACCGAGAGCAAGGCAGAATGGTCCGTGCACTGAGGCCGTGGATTCGGTACAGTAGGCGTCGCTCGCGGGTGTAGTTCAATGGCAGAACATCAGCTTCCCAAGCTGACAGTGAGGGTTCGATTCCCTTCACCCGCTCGGACCTAGGGGCCCTCTGTTCGCGGAAAGCGCGAACCGGGGGTCCTCGCCATTTCTCCTGGGGCCCGAGCCCCAGACCCCACGATCGTGGGTGATCGCCGCGGCTGTTCTCCGCCGCTAAGCC